>CAZNGI010000020.1:15558-22716 GCA_964572505.1 uncultured Methanotrichaceae archaeon
GCCCCTGCCCTGATGGGGATAGTGGTGGGGGTCTACCAGGTCCAAAAAGAGGAGACGGGGGCTTCTGGCGAAGCTGTCCAGGTGGCGGAAGAGTCCATCGATTGGGCGGGCGACGAAGAGGCACCCGACGAAAAGGAATCTCTCCGAGAAGCGATGACTGAGACGGAAGAGGAATGAGATTTTACGTAGAGACCTACGGCTGCGCTGCAAACCAGGGTAATTCGGAGGCCTTCAGCGCCGCCCTGATCGAAATGGGGCACCTCCCTTCATCTTTGGAGGAGGCAAACCTCGTTATCGTCAACACCTGCGTCGTCACCGACAGGACCGAGAGGAACATGAAAAAGAGGCTATCCCAGCTTCAGGGCGAGAGGCTGGTGATCGCGGGCTGCCTTCCCTCGGCGATGCCTGAGGCGGTCCGGGATATAAGCTGCCGCGAGGTGATGGGCGTCCTGGGCCGGTCGGCGGGCATGAAGATGGGCGAAGCCTTCCGTCCCGAGGAAACGAGGCCTCGCCGTATCCATCCCGCCCAAAACCTCTGCGCCATCGTCAACATCTCGGAGGGGTGCAGGGGGCGGTGCAGCTACTGCATAGTTAGACGGGCGAGAGGTGCCCTTCGGAGCAAGACCGTTCATGAGGTGACCGAAGAGGTCCGACGCCGCCTGAAAGAAGGGGCCGTCGAGATTCAGCTCGCCTCCCAGGACGCCGCAGCCTACGGAGCAGACCTGGAATCGAGCCTCCCGGAGCTTCTTGACGCCGTCGCCGGGATCGATGGCGACTTCAGGGTTAGGGTCGGTATGATGAACCCGGACCAGTTGGGCCCCATCCTGGATGATCTGATCCGATCGTACGAGGATCCCAAGATCTACAAGTTCCTCCACCTTCCCGCCCAGTCGGGCTCGGACAGGGTCCTGGAGGCGATGAATAGAGGTTACGGGGCTCGAGATTTCCTGGAGATGACGGCCAGGTTCAGGGCGGCCTTTCCCGATCTCACCCTCTACACCGACGTCATCGCGGGCTTTCCCGGCGAGACAGAAGAGGATTCCAGGGCTACCGAGGTGCTGATCCGGGCGGTAGAACCCGACAAGGTCAACGTCACCAGGTACTCCTCGCGCCCGGGAACCGGTGCTAGCAGGCTCAAAGATATGCCATCCCGGTTCAAGAAAGACCGCTCGAGACGGATCACCCGGCTATGGCAAAAGATCGCGGGACGGAGAAACGGCCGGTATCTCGAAAAGACGATCGTAGCGCAGGTGACGGAAAGGGGAAGGGAAGGGACGATGATGGCAAGGTCGGAAAACTACAGGAAGATCGTGGTTCGTGGACCTATGAGTCTTGGATGCGTCCATCGATTCAAGGTCGTAAAGACGACCCCGTTCTACCTAAAAGGAGAGATCGTAAGTCGCGAATAGGCGATCTTCGATTAGCCCAACAATACAGCTGTTTTTGATTTTCAAGATACGTGCCCATTTAATGTTTTGAATTTTTGGGTCTATAACAATTAAAAGGCCACTAACCTTATTAATCATGAAGATTACTTAACGACATGGTCCGGGCAAGCGTTCTCCATACCTAAATAGAGAGAACGCGGGGCAGATTCCGGATGAATATCAAAGGATGTTGGTCTGATCTGCCTTAGGATCTTGGGATAGAATTGCCCAAAATATTCGACGTTTGACTAAGGAGGGTTTTAAGTGGCTGGAGATAAAGAAGAAAAGAGGAAGAAGACGTCAGCAATTATGGAAGAAACTCGATTATTTGCGCCGCCAAAGGACTTGGTGGAGAACTCCAACGTAATGAAGTACATGAAGGAGAAGGGGTTCAAGACCGAGAAGGAGCTGCGTTCGTGGTGCTCTTCTGACGAGCACTACCTCGAGTTCTGGGATGAGATGGCAAAGAAGTACATCGACTGGTACAAGCCTTACACCAAGGTGATGGACGACTCGGAAATGCCCTACTTCCATTGGTTCACGGGCGGCGAGGTCAATATGACCTACAATGCCATCGACAGGCACGCCAAGGGCGCGAAGAAGGACAAGGTCGCATACATTTGGGTTCCCGAGCCGACCGACCAGGCCACCCAGAAGATCACCTACGCTGATCTGTACAAAGAGGTGAACAAGCTCGCAAACGGCCTCAAAAGCCTTGGCATTAAGAAGGGGGACAGGGTCAGCATCTACATGGCGATGATACCTCAGCTCCCAATTGCGATGCTCGCCTGCGCCAAGATCGGCGCCATCCACAGCGTGGTCTTCTCAGGCTTCAGTTCAAAGGCTCTCGAAGACAGGGCTGTAGACTGCGGTTCCGTAGCTCTAATAACTCAGGACGGCTTATATAGGCGCGGAAAGCCGATATTATTGAAGGGGAACGCAGACGCTGCCGTTGCTAACACTCCTTCTATCGAGCATACGATAGTCTACAAGCGTACTGGCATAGACGTGGACTGGAAGGAGGGTCGCGATGTCTGGTGGGACGATCTCACCAAAGACCAGTCCGAAGAGTGCGAGCCTGAGAGGCTCGACCCAGAGTCTAGGCTATACATCCTATACACCTCAGGGACTACTGGGAAGCCGAAGGGAATAGAGCACTCTTTGGGCGGAAACGCCGTCGGATGCACACAGACGCTTCACTGGGTCTTCGATCTGAAGGAGGACGACGTCTGGTGGTGCACCGCAGATATCGGATGGGTCACAGGTCACTCCTACATCGTCTACGCACCTCTCTGCCTGGGCATGACCAGCTTCATGTACGAAGGGGCTCCGGACTATCCAGACTTCGGCAGATGGTGGAGTATGATCCAGGAACACAAGATCACGGTCATCTACACCGCCCCTACAGCGATAAGGATGTTCATGAAGCAGGGCGCGCAGTGGCCCGACAAGTACGACATCTCAAGCCTGAGGCTCCTCGGGTCCGTCGGCGAGCCGATCAACCCAGAGGCCTGGATTTGGTACCGTGAGCATATCGGGAGAAACGAGCTCCAGATCATGGACACCTGGTGGCAGACAGAGACGGGAACCTTCCTCAACTCGCCGTTGCCCATCACATCCCTGAAGCCTGGGTCGTGCTGTTTCCCGCTTCCCGGATACGACATAGCCGTCTTAGACGAGGATGGGAAATTGGTGCCTCCCGGAGAAGGTGGCAACATAGTGAGCCTGAAGCCCTATCCTTCGATGCTCAGAGCTTTCTGGGGCGACAAAGAGAGGTTCATGGCGGAGTACTGGCAGTTCTACTGGGACATCCCCGGCCGCCGTGGCGTCTATCTTGCCGGAGACAAGGCGACGGTGGATAAGGACGGCTACTTCTGGATCCAGGGTAGGATCGACGACGTTTTGAGCATCGCAGGCCACAGGATAGCGAACGCCGAGATCGAGTCCGCCATCGTGGCATATCCTAAAGCCGCTGAGGCTGCAGTCGTCGGAAAGCCCGACGAGGTCAAAGGCGAGACTGCTGTGGCCTTCGTCATTTTGAGGGTGGGCGAAGAGGTGACTCCAGATCTCGATAAGGACATAATAAAATTCGTCAGAAAGACGATGGGGCCTGTGGCTACGCCTTCCGAGGTCCACTTCGTCAACGACTTGCCCAAGACCAGGAGCGGCAAGATCATGCGCCGTGTCGTCAAGGCGAAGTGCCTCGGCAACCCCACTGGAGACACATCAACCCTCATGAATCCGGAGGCTGTGGACGGCATACCGATCATCGTTAAATGAGCGACCACAGCCCCCATATTTTTTGGGGTTTTTCTCATCATTTTTTATGTCATTCTTCAATCGGCCCTTCGCCGAAGACCAGGCCTTATCAGTGGCCGCTCCGATCATGTTCATGATTTTTTATTAAATATTATCGGTCTATCCACAGCCAGATCACAAATCCGAAAAATAAGTGCGTTGGGAGGATCACAAACATTTAGAATTATAGTCTGAATAGTTGAATTATACTTTTATATATTTTTCGTATTTTGTGCCGGGTCGGGCTGACACCATTCCCAGCGATCTTCACACACCGACGATATTTCTGAAGTATATAATTTATTTTATGGCGGATTATGAACACAGCGCTTTTTTTGGTTGTGACCTCCGATATGACATCCAGTTATTCGGCGGCTCCATCCCGCCCAAAGTCGAGAACGTCTTTTTCGTCCACCCTCAAACCCGTTTAATGCCTAAATCCACATTATGAATTAAAAGAGTCGGATATCATTAACATCTGAGCGTTATATATCATGATTAATCATTATAATATTTGTTTGCGTTAGATTTATAAACGAAGTGAGTGTAAACCACGCCTGTGTTTCCGAACGGGTTCTGCACACCATGAAGTTCGCCGTGTCAGATGGCGGTTGATGTGCGGCGAGAGAATGAAATTATGCCATAAGATTGGCTTCATGAGCGGATATTGATCATAAGGTGCGGAAACACTTCAAATTGAGGGTTAAAAGGAGGTAAAATTTTGGCTGAAGGAAAAACTGGAACGACAAAGGTATTGCAGGAAGAGACCCGAATTTTTGAGCCGCCCGCAGACCTGGTGGAGAACTCCAACGTCATGAAGTGGATGAAGAAGAAGGGGTTCAAGACCGAGAAGGAGCTGCGTGAGTGGTGTTCCAAAAACTACGTCGAGTTTTGGGACGAGATGGCCAAGGATTACGTCGACTGGTTCAAGCCTTACACCAAGGTGATGGACGACTCGGATATGCCCTACTTCAAGTGGTTCACCGGCGGCTTGGTCAACATGACCTACAATGCCGTGGACAGGCACGCCAAGTCGGATAAGAAGGACAAGTTGGCTTACATATGGGTCCCCGAGCCCGTCGATCAAGAGACCCAGCATATCACCTACGGTGATCTTTACAAAGAGGTAAACAAGTTCGCCAACGGTCTGAAGAGCCTGGGCGTCACGAAGGGAGATAGGGTTAGCCTCTACATGCCCATGATCCCACAGCTGCCCATCGCCATGCTGGCCTGCGCCAAGCTAGGCGCCATCCACAGCATAGTCTTCTCCGGTTTCAGTGCCAAGGGGTTCGGAGACAGGGTGAAAGACTGTGAGGCAAAGGTTGCCATCACCACAGACGGATTCTACAGGCGCGGAAAGCCGATGCCTCTGAAGGCCAACGCCGATGAAGCCGTCGCCGATGCGCCAAGCATCGAGCACGTGATCGTCTACAAGAGAACTGGCATAGACGTAGACTGGAAAGAGGGACGAGACATATGGTGGCACGACCTGGTTGAGGGCAAGTCCGAGGAGTGTGAGCCCGAGAAGCTGGACCCCGAGCACAGGCTCTTCATCCTTTACACCTCCGGTACCACCGGCAAGCCCAAGGGTATCGAGCACGCCCAGGGCGGATACATCGTTGGACCTGCTCAGACCTTGGATTGGGTCTTCGACATAAAAGAGGACGACGTCTGGTGGTGCACAGCTGATATCGGATGGATCACGGGCCACTCCTACATCGTCTACGGACCACTCTGCCTCGGTGCGACCAGCATGATGTACGAGGGATCTCCCGACTTCCCAGACTTCGGAAGGTGGTGGAAGATCATAGAGGAGAACAAGGTATCAGTTCTCTACACCGCGCCCACGGCGATAAGGATGTTCATGAAGCAGGGCGAAGAATGGCCTGCTAAGTACGACCTCTCCAGCCTGAGGCTTCTTGGATCTGTCGGCGAGCCGATCAACCCCGAGGCCTGGATTTGGTACCGCGAGAACATGGGCGCAGGCAAGCTCCAGATAATGGACACCTGGTGGCAGACCGAGACAGGGACTTTCCTCAACTCACCGCTGCCGATCACTCCGCTGAAGCCGGGATCGTGCTGCTTCCCGCTGCCCGGATTCAACATCAGCGTCTATGACGAGGAGGGCAACGAGGTCCCGCTGGGAGAAGGCGGCAACATAGTGAGCGAGACCCCCTGGCCTTCGATGCTCAGGGCCTTCTACGGCGACACCGAGAGATACCAGAAGGAATACTGGTCCATGTACTGGGATACCCCCAAGCGCGGCACCTACCTTGCCGGCGATAAGGCCACCAGGGACAAGGACGGCTACTTCTGGATACAGGGCCGTATCGACGACGTCTTGAGCGTTGCAGGTCACAGGATCGCCAACGCCGAGGTCGAGTCCGCCATCGTCGCCCATCCCAGTGTCGCTGAGTCGGCGGTCGTCGGAAAGCCCGACGAGGTCAAGGGAGAGGCCATCGTCGCCTTCGTCATCCTGAGAGTGGGAGAAGAGCCGACCCCTGATCTGGCGAAGGACGTAAGGGGCTTCGTGAGGAAGACCTTAGGTCCGGTGGCCATGCCTTCAGAGATTCACTTCGTGAACGACCTGCCCAAGACCAGGAGCGGCAAGATCATGCGCCGTGTGGTCAAGGCCAAGGCCCTCGGTAACCCCACCGGCGACACCTCTGCTCTCGCCAACCCCGAAGCTGTGGACGGCATACCGCTCATCGTCTAAATTTGAGCGACCAATGCCCCCACATTTTTTGGATTTTCCCTAATCATTTTTTATGTCATTCTTCGATCGGCCCTTCGCCGAAGACCAGGCCTGATCAGTGGCCGCGCCGATCATGTTCATGATTTTTTATTAAATATTATTTTCGCATGAAAAACTCTTCATAAAATAAAGACATTGGGGGGGGGTATCCACACCCCCCTGGCTCTCTTTTCTTGACCACGTAACCTGCCTCGACGATTATGTCTATCATCTCCTTCACAATCATCTCTATCGAAGATGAAGTCCGATCGAGTTTGACAGCGTTAGGCTTCTGTGCCCCCTCTTCCTCGTACATTTCTTGATTGATCAACAGATGGTACAGAATGCAGATTATTTTCCTAGCTAATGCGACGATTGCTACTTTGATCCCCTTCCTAGCACGTATCCTGATGAAGAATTTCCTTAGTTTGGAGCCTCTCTTTCTCGATGCTGCATGAGCGACCTCGATAAGAATCCATCTGATATGTTTTGAACCCCGTTTGGTGATACTTCCAGTCCGGTTCTTGCCACCAGCCAGATGGCACCATCTAAAAACCGAGTGATTTTCAGTTATTAGAAGCAAAACATCCAGAAACTTTTTGCCTATACCATTGAAGTGTTCGTGATTATTGAGTGAGAATTAGTTTATTTTAAAATGAATACCCCGCAGCTTGCTGCGGTTGGGATGGTCAAATAACC
>CAZNGI010000021.1:0-6810 GCA_964572505.1 uncultured Methanotrichaceae archaeon
ACGCACTCGCTGCAGTCCTGACAGCTGCACTCGATGTTGGTGATCTTCCACTTCAAGGTCCAGCGCTTCATATCTTTGACGATATTCACGATCTCAAGGCCGCTCTCCGTCAGGATGTACTCGCTCTTGACAGGAAAGGACCGGCCATCGACCCTGTTCTCGACGAGCCCCTCCTCTTCCAGCTCCTTTAGCCGCGCGGAGAGGACCTTCGGGGTGATCCCGTCAAGGCAGCTTTTCAGCTCGGAGAAGCGCCTTGCGTGCCCCTCGCCCTTGTAAAGCTCCAGAAGGACGAGAAGGGTCCACTTCCGAGCTATGTACTTCACCGTCCTGTTGACGGTGCATCCTTCCTGCATGGTATCTTTGCAGAAAACTTCTAGCCTATATACGTTGGTATCTTAAGTATACCATGGGGCGGGTGCGAAACCCTGCCCGGGAGCAAAATTATGAAGGTCGTGGTATTCTACAACTGCGAGTTCGGCAGAACCCTCATCGGCAACCGGATCAACATCTCGGGCTTCTGCATGTCCTGCGGCACCAAGATCACATTTTTGGAAATTTCAATATAGAAGAAGATACAGAGAAAATGTAGAAAATGTAGAAAAAACACGCCAAAGGAGTTTGAAGAATATGGCAAAAGACATTTTGGAAAAGGGAGCGATCCTCCAAAGAGACAAGGAGACCTACGCCATAGCCCCCCACATAGCGGGCGGGATCATCGACCCGGCGAGCTTGAAGAAGATCGCCGAAGTTGCGGAGAAGTACAAAGCAGCGGCTCTGAAGATAACTTCGGCCCAGAGGATAGCCATCGTGGGCCTCAAGCCCGAGGATATCGACGGCGCCTGGGCAGACCTGGGGATGAAGCCGGGGGCGGCCATAGGCCTGTGCGTAAGAAGCGTCAAGATCTGCCCGGGGACGACCTTCTGCAAGCGGGGCCTCCAGGACTCGGTCGGCGTCGGCCTGAAGCTGGACGAGAAGTACCACGGCATGGAGATGCCCTCCAAGTTCAAGATCGGCGTCTCGGGCTGTCCCAACTCCTGCGCCGAGCCCGCCGTCAAGGACCTGGGGCTCATGGGCACCGCTAAGGGCTGGACGGTCCTGGTAGGGGGAAACGCCGCTCGAAAACCCAGGCTCGGCCAGATCCTGGCCGAGGAGCTCTCGGACGACGAGGCGATTGCCCTGGTCGAGAAGGTGATCGGCTACTACAAGGCCAACGCCGAGAAGCAGCGGCTCGGCGAGTTCATCGACGAGATCGGCTTTGAGAAGTTCAAGAAGGCCACCCTCTGAGCTCGTAAAAAGATCGATCAGAAAAGGCCGGTAGCCAGGGGGTCCCTGCGCGCGGGGCTGGCGGCGAGGACGGGAAAGCGGAAGTCAGAGGAATGGCGAGGGTGTCGAAGGCTGCAAAAAGGTCTGAAGAAAGGGCCTAGAAGAGCCCGACTCGATATCACCAGACCCCCGGGACCTCCTCGCCGCACTTCGGGCATCCCCCTCGACGACGCTGTTTCTCGTCACAGTCTCCTGGAGGTTTGGCCCCGCAGCCTGAAGTATCCGGCCCACCTGGGACGCGGTGATGTGACGATCCTATCAGAAACCGCTATGCCTCATGGCTAATTGTTTTAGATTCAACGCTGCATCCATCACCGGAGATCACTTCAGATAATTTTCCATGATGGCTATGGCGCAGTATTTCCCGCACATGGAGCATGTTCCAGTTCCATTTTGAGTATAGGTCTCAATGGCCCTTTCCCCATCGATGGCCAATTTAAACTGATTCTCCCAATCCCTCTCCCTCCTGTACCTGGCCAGCATCTTGTCCTCGGGCCTCGGTCCATACTTCAGAGTGTCGCCTATGTGGGCCGCTATCTTGAAGGCAACCACCCCTTCTCTGACCTGGCCTGCATTTGGGAGGGCGAGATGCTCGGACGGGGTTATGTAACAAAGGTAGTCAGCCCCGGCACCGGCTGCAATGGCCCCACCCACACATCCTGAGATGTGGTCGTACCCTACACCGATATCGATGGGGATAGGACCAGCGACGAACAGAGGTCTAAAATCTGTTTTTTTCTTGTATTGAGCAACATAGTCAGGTATCCTATCTGGACTGACGTGACCTCCCATCCCTTCTATAATGACCTGGACCCCCAACTCATTTGCCTTTCTGGCTAGATCCGCGTTCATCTCGAGCTCCTTGATCTGCAGCCCGTCCATGGGGTCGTGAATACACCCGCTCCTCATGGTGTTCCCAAGAGAGAGCACCACGTCCCTTTTGGCGAGAATCCCGCATATCTCGTCGAAGAGGGTGAGAAAAGGGTTCTCTTCACCCTTCTGCAGCATCCATGCTGATGTGAAGGAGCCGCCCTTGGAGACCATGCCCATTATCCTCTTCGCGCTCTTGAGTTCCTCCAGCATATCGAGAGTGAAGGCTGCGTGGACTACGATGGACGAAATCCCCGCACCGACATGCTTTCTGATGGTCTGGACCAGGTCGCCCTCGGTTATGGACTCGAAGGAACCCTTTTGCACAACTGTTTGATAGATGGGCACGGTCGTCAGTGGTGTGCTCGTCGCCTCTGATATCCTCCTAAATATATCATCGATGGGCCCTCCCATTGATAGATCGGTAACGGTGTCAGCCCCGTATTTCTCTGCGATCCTGGCCTTCTCCACCTCCTTATCGGGATCAAAGACATCTGTAGAGGTCCCGATGTTGGCGTTGACTTTTGTCCTCAATCCCTCGCCTATACCCAGGGGCGGTTTGCCATCTCGTTGCATTATGACCACGTGCCCTGTGGCCACCTGTTTTAGAAGATAATCAGATCTCACGCCTTCAGTCTTTGCCACTGCGTTGATGGCCGGCGCCTCTCTGCCGGCAATTGCAGCCTCAATAAGATTCTCTCTAAACGACATACTTTGACCTTGATTTTGTCAGATCCCGGCTTGTGTCATCTGACTACAGCTCTCGCAGTTTCAATTCGAATGCTCCGAACCAACCCTCGAACGAGATCACCAGATCCCTGGGACCACCCCGCCGCACTTCGGGCACTTCCCCTCGACAACCCCGTTCTTCGCCACCCTGAAGGCGAATCGCTCCACCAGCGTCTCGCCGCAACTGGGGCAACTCGTGTTCTCGTCCTCGCCGGGGATGTTTCCTCCGTAGACGTACGAAAGGCCAGCATTCCTTCCGATCTCTGCCGCCCGCCGGATCGTCTTGGCGGGCGTGGGCGGGGCATCTTTCAGCTTGTAGGTCGGGTAGAAGGCCGTGACGTGCCAGGGCATATCTGGGCTGATCCCCACGAGAAACTCAGCGATATCTCGAAGCTTTTGGTCCGAGTCGTTGTAGCCCGGTATGAGCAGAGTCGTCACCTCGACCCAGATCCCAAGACCCCACATCAGCTCGATAGTCCTCTTGACGGGATCGAGCCTCGCTTTGCAGACCTTCTTGTAAAACTCGTCGTCGCCCTTGAGGTCGACGTTGATGGCGTCGAGGTATGGCTCGATAGTCCTCGTCGCCTCCTCGCTCATGTACCCGTTGCTGACGAAGACGTTCTTCAGCCCCCTTTCCGCAGCGAGCTTCGAGACGGCGAGGGCGTACTCGAAGAAGATGGTGGGCTCGGTGTAGGTGTAGGCGACCGACTTGCACCTGGAGTTCAGGGCCTCTGCCACCACCTTCTCGGGCTCGACGAACTCTCCGGGTATGATCCCCTTCTCGGCGGGCATCTGGGATATGTCGGCGTTCTGGCAGTGCAGGCACCTGAAGTTGCAGCCGACGGTGGCGATCGAGTAGCTGAGGTGGCCCGGCATGAAGTGGTAGAGGGGCTTTTTCTCTATCGGATCGACGTGCATGGCGATCAATTTTCCGTAAACCAGGGTCTCCAGGGTTCCGGCCTCGTTCTCTCTAACGCCGCAGATCCCCCTCTTTTTGGGCTTTATCCGGCAGAAGTGGTTGCAAAGCCCGCACCTAACATCTCCCCCTTCCAGCTTTTCGTAAAACATGGCTTCGGTCATCGCGAACACCGCCCAACGTTGTAAAAAGATCTCTCTAAATAAGTGGTGATGATCCCTTATAATTCTTGTTCTGGAAAAAAGATGATATGAAGCGGCCACGGTTGAGGTGGAAGAGGGACTGGTCACACTTCTGGTCAGGTTTCGATGACGACTTCCTTGTAGACGTAGAACCTGAGGGGGTTTTCGGGCTGTCCCGTGGAGGCGTTGATCGAGCTGTTGACCTCCTTCTGGTCCGCGGTCCTGATCCTTATATCCTCGAGCAGGGGTAAATTGTCATCGGGTTTGAGGACGATCTCCTTCTCGTTCGTCATGGTGATCGTCATATCTCCGGGATCGACCTCCTGGACGGTCATATCCCCATACTCGTCCCCCTCCTCTACGGAATCTGCCTCATTGGAGATCTGCCAGATGCCGTCGACCTCGGCAAAGCCGTCATCTCCGGTGGAAAAGGCGCTCCTGAAGTGAACTGCCACGACCACGACGTCGTCCGCTCCGCCCACCCGCCGAGAGTAGAGGTAGGTCTGATCCCTCAAAGTCGCCCCGGGCCTTGAAGGCTCTACAACCGCGGAGTCCATCAAAACCCCATCCTTGAAGAGAGCAAGGGAGACCTTCTCCCCGCTCTCATCCACGGACTCGATGGAGAGCTTGTAGCCCTCCTCCAGGCCCAGAGGGCTGTCAGTGTCGAAGGTTTCCCTCCGGTCGTCGTCGATGAGGACTTCGATTATCTGCTCCTCGCCGAGCATGTTGGGGTTCTCCGACCCGTCCCGGAGGAGGCCGTCGGCGTACCCAGCGAAGCGAGCCTCGCCGAGGAAGGCGATAGTCCAGAGGTCGCCCCAGTCCTCAAACTCCATCCTCTTTTTCTGGGCCCTGGTGGTGTAGACCGCGCCGGTCTTCTCCTTCAGCCGATCTCCGGCGACTTTCAGGTTGAGCGACTCATCCCCCAGCCCCTCGTCCATGTCGTAATAGAAACCCGCAAAGCTGGTGGCGTTCCATGCCCAGATCGAGCCGTCGACGACCTCTCCGAGGTGGCCTCTGGCCTCGTAAGTTCCGGGATCTTCGACCTCTTTATAGATGCAGAACCTCAGGGGGTTTTCGGGCCGTCCAGTGGCGGCGTTGATGGCGTTGTCGACGTCATCCTGATCTGCAGTTTTGATCCCGATATCGCCCATCAGGAGTTTGGACCTGCCCCTGATGAAACTGATCTTGCGATCCTCGTTGGTCATGATGAGGGTCATGTTATCGGGGTCCAGGTCGTAGACGGTCATCTCACCCCACTCGTCACCCTCTTTTATGGGGATTGTCTCCTCGGAGATCTGCCATACTCCGTCGACGGTCACCAAATGGTCTCCGCCACTGGAGAAGGCGTTTTTGACGTGGACTGCTATGAATACCACATCTTCGCCCCCAATCGGCCTTTTGTAGAGGTAGGTCCTCTCATCCAACGTTGCATTCTCTTTCGATGGTTCGACGACCGCCAAATCCATTCGGACGCCGTCCCTGAAAAGCTCCAGGGAGACCTTCTCGCCCTCCGGGTCGACCTCTTCGACCGAAAGCTTGTACCCCACCTCGAGCCTCAGGGGGACGTCCCTCTGGATCGTCCTCTCCTCGTCGTCATCGATGAGGACTTTTGCGATCCTCTCGTCCCGAAGCAGGACCTCGCCACCGGACTCGTCAAGAAGATGCCCACTAGAATAACCGGCGAAATACGCCTCGCCCAAAAAGCCGATGGTCCAGCGACTTCCCCAGCCCGAAAATTCGATCATCTCCTCTTGTGCCCGGGTGACGTAAACCGCCCCCGAATCTTCGATGGCCCCGCCGGAGATCGTGAGGCTCAGGCGCTCGTCGCCACCGTCGTCGTCCAGGTCGTAGTAGAACCCGGAAAAATCCTGCGCGCCCCACCTGTAAGTCGCACCGTCGACGACCTCGGCGACCTCACCCCTAATCTCCGCCCCGTTCACCATCGCGACGAGCAAGGTCGCCATGATGACGACTAGCAGAAAAGGTGAGATAGAGAAGCAGTTCATAGTCCGTCACCCCAGACTCAAGGGCAAAATAAGAGAGATTGTATATAAAAGCATCGCCCAAAAGCCGGTTAGTTCTGGGTCAAATTAGAGTCGCAAGAGAAAAATCCGCAGAAAACAAAGCTGGACGTAAAAAAGGAAAGATGGAAGAGCTTTTGGCTCTCCCAAAGATAGTCTTACTCTCTCTTCCTCAGGACGAGGTAGGAGACTGCCAGAAGGCCGGTTATGGCGAAGACTGCCTCGAATCCAGGGATTCCGCCAGCGGGCTCCTCAGCGGGCTCCTCAGCGGGCTCCTCGACTGCAGGCTCCTCGGCTGCGGGCTCCTCAGCTACGGGCTCCTCGACTGCAGGGGCCTCAGCTGCGGGGGCGGGCTCTACAACGGGCTCAGGGGCCTTGACGGCCGCGGGAACGGGCTCCTCTGCCATCTCAGCCTCTATGGTTGCCTCCTCGTAGATGTAGAACCTGAGAGGCTCCTCAGCGGTGATCTCATCCTGGTCGGCGGTCTTGATCCTGACGTTCTCCATCAGGAGCTGGTCCTTGTTCTTGTTGAGGGTGATCTTGCTGTCCTCGTTGTTCATCATGATGGACAACGTGTCGGCGTTGACGGTCTGTACCGTCATCTTGTCGTACTCGGTGTCTTCCTCCACGTCGGTGTAGGTGTCGGAGATCTGCCAGATGCCGTCGACGGTGGCCAGGTCCTGGTCAGCGCCGCGGAAGGCGTTCTTGAAGTGAACAGCTATGACGACGATGTCCTCGGTGTCGCCCAAGTCCTTGGTGTAGGTGTAGG
>CAZNGI010000021.1:6910-22502 GCA_964572505.1 uncultured Methanotrichaceae archaeon
GCTCGTAGTCCTCCTCAAGCTTCAGAGGCGTGCCGGTGGTGAAGGTCCTCTCCTCGTCGTCGTCAAAGAGCACCTTGCTAAGCTGCTCGTCGACCATCAGATTGGTGTCGGTGGAGTCTTCAGCCAGGTATGCCTCGGCTCCGTCCTCAACGTAGGCTGCGAAGTACTCCTCGGCCAGGAAGCCGATGGTCCAGTAGTAGCCCCACTCAGCATAGTCGAAGTCGTTCTGCTGGGCAGTGGTCTCGTATAAGACACCGTCCGGCTCGTCGAGAGCGTCACCGGTGATGGTCATGGTGATCTTCTCAGTGCCGAGGGCGTCATCGATGTCGTAGTAGAAGCCGGCGAAGGATGAGACGTCCCACTCAACGTTGGCGCCGTCGACTACGTTCTTGACGGTTCCCCTGATCTCGTAGGTGCCGGGCTCGGTGATCTCCTTGTAGAGGTAGAACCTGAGGGGATCCTCAGCGGAGATTACGTCCTGATCGGCGGTGATGATCCTCACGTTCTCCATCAGGAGGGTGTCCTTGTTCTTGTTGAGGGTGATCTTGTTGTCCTCGTTGTCCATCATGATGGTCAACGTGTCGGCGTTCACGGTCTGGATCGTCATCTTGTCGTACTCGGTGTCCTCCTCCACGTCGGTGTAAGTGTCGGAGATCTGCCAGATGCCGTCGACGGTGGCCAGATCGGTGTCAGCGCCGCGGAAGGCGTTCTTGAAGTGGACAGCTATGACGACGATGTCCTCGGTGTCGCCCAAGTCCTTGGTGTAGGTGTAGGTCTTGTCCTGCATGGTCGCGCCGTCCTTGGAGGGCTCAACCACAGCGGAGTCGACGACTGCGCCGTCCTTCATCAGCTGGACGTAGACCTTGTTGCCGTCGAGGTCGATGGCCTGGATCGCCAGCTCGTAGTCCTCCTCAAGCTTCAGAGGCGTGCCGGTGGTGAAGGTCCTCTCCTCATCGTCGTCGAAGAGCACCCTGCTGAGCTGCTCATCGATCATAAGGTTGTCGTCGGTGGAGTCGTCGTAGAGGTAGGCTGCCTCAGGGGTTCCCTCGACGTAAGCGGCGAAGTACTCCTCGGCCATGAAGCCGATGGTCCAGTACTGGCCCCACTCTTCAAAGTCGAAGTCATCCTGCTGGGCCACCGTCTGGTAAACGACGCCGTTCGGCTCGTCAAGAGCGTCGCCGGCGATGGTCAGAGTGATGCTCTCCTGTCCAATGTTGTCGTCGATGTCGTAGTAGAAACCGGCGAACTGCTGTGGGTCCCAAGTGTAGGTCGTGTCTACGACCTCGGCCACAGGACCTCGGATTTCCACCTTATCGACTGCGCTTACTGCCATCGCAGACGCGAGTAGCAATACAAATGCGGTAAGCGTAATCGCGGTCACTTTCTTCATAATCTCATTAACCTCCTACTTTTCCCCTATGGGGTTAGGTTCGTGCAACATACAGTATGATTATTGTTAAAACTATTGCCCACACTGATCTCCCCGCCGTTGCGGCGCGACCAAACGGCGCCACAAGGTGCTGTTTGGCATCAATATGACACTGTATAGCTACATCACCCTCCCGATCCCGTTGGGACTATGGGAATATGATAGAGAATTTCACCATATATCTTTTGTGGTCTCTCTTTTGAAACATCATCCCCTTGCACCTGAAATTCGGGATGGCAGAACGACCGACCGAAGATCGCTCCGCAAGATCTGGAGGGCACACCCCACCAGAAAAATGCCAGCAAGAAATAATTTCGAGACGGGATAAGAGGGATAAGATAGGGAAATAGGGGATAAAACGATACAGAAATATTCTTTGAGACGTAAAGAAGAATTAAATTGATATATATTCTTTTTTACCTACAAAAGAGCCTAAAATATCTTATTTTTTTCTTTAAACGGACGAATCATGCTTTTATCGCATATACAGCCATTTTAAATGAGATGATCCAAGAAAAAAAAACTTCAGATAAGGTCAGAGAACCGCCAGACCCCCTTCAGATCGCAGGGAAAACTGTTTTTACATCAGAGCCGATAAAGATGGCCATATGACGCGAACTGGTGTTATATACCACCCCATCTACCTGGAGCACGATACTGACGGCCATCCCGAGAGAAAGGAGCGGCTCACCACAACCCTGAAGAAGATAGAGTCCTCGGGCCTGGACCTGGAGTTCGTCACCCCAAGGCCTGCCACCCTCGAGGAGGTGGAAACGATCCACTCCCCGGGCTACATCGACCAGGTCAGGGCCATGTCCGAGAGGGGGGGAGGATACCTGGACCTCGACACCGTCGTCTCCCAGCAATCCTACGAAGCGGCTTTGATGGCAGCAGGAGGGGTCATAACCGGCGTCGACGAGGTGAAAAACGACCTCGACAACGCCTTCGCCCTGGTGAGGCCGCCGGGACACCACGCCCTTCCCAACAGGGGTATGGGATTTTGCATATTCAACAACGTGGCCATAGGGGCGAGGCACGCCCAAAAGATGGGGCTCGAAAAGGTCCTGATCGTGGACTGGGACGTCCACCACGGGAACGGGACGAGCTTAGTATTCTACGACGATCGGACTGTTCTGTACTTCTCCACCCACCAGTCGCCCCACTATCCCGGGACCGGCCGGGTGAAAGAGCTGGGCATGGACGGAGCTGAGGGGTTCACCGTGAACGTGCCCCTACCCGGGGGAACGGGGGACTCTGGATACCTCGCCGCCTTCGAGGAGATCCTAAAGCCCGTGGCGTTGGAGTTCGATCCTGACATCGTCCTCGTCTCGGCTGGGCAGGACCCCCACCAGGCAGACCCCCTCAGCGGCATGAACCTCAGCACCGAGGCCTTCGGGTCGATGGCCGCTGCGGTGAAAGAAATAGCCGACTCCTGCTGCGAGGGCAGGCTCGTCGCAGCCCTCGAAGGAGGTTACAACCTCAACGCCCTCTCCGACTCGATAGTGGCGATATTGAGGGCCTTCAAAGGGGAGACTCCGGCGAGGATCGAGTTCGAGGAGGACCCAAGAGCGGCCGGGAGGATAGAAGAGGTGAAGAGGGCGATGAGCCCCTACTGGAACTGCTTCAAGTAGAACGGGCTAGATGAAATCAACAGACCCTCTGTCGCGCCGAAAAATACCTGGCCATGAAAACTCTGAACTCCGGGTCCCCGATCTCCAGGATTTCCCGGCCCACGTATATTTTGTATCCACGCCTCAGCTCGGGGCCGAGGTGGCGTCCGAGGGATAGGTTCGCCACCTGGGTGCGGAGCAGCTCCGAGGCTTCGACAAATTTTCGGGCCACCTCCACCACCAATCGGCCGTCCTCGACGTAAGGGCCTGAGGGGGGTTCAGGGTGGCTGGAAACGAACTTCTTCGCGTGCTCTGCTTCCCAGACGGGGGGTCCGACCATTCTTTCGACCCATGGAAGTGAGGCGACTTCCAGCTCGAAGAGCATCCTGATCACGCCACAAAGTCCCGAATTTTCTGAGCCGCCCATCTCGCGCATTTCAGGAGGGACTCCTCTGTGCCAGTCGGCGTCCGACCGGAGGACCGAAAAGCCGTTCCGATCTAAGAGGGCGCGGACCGACTGCTCGGCCTTTCTCAGCTGCGGGAAGACGACGTCCTCCACCTGGTCGGGGGCTGCAAACTCCAGCAGGATCAGGGTGCTTTTTCGCTTCGCGAACTGCTCGCAAAGCTCCTGGTCTGAGAGGGGCGGGATTGGATTTGGGAAGAAGAACTCAATGTGCGGCTCATTCAGGAAGAGACGGGACGCGGCCACAAACTGGAACATCCTGTCGAGGGCGAGGGCAGCGGCGACGTTCCTGCCCGGATCGACGGGGTCGACGACTACCAGGGAGTCTTCGTGGTCTCGGGAAGAGTGGTCCTCCAGATCGATCACCTCTCCGGGACGCCAGAGGGCGGCATTCTCCAGCACGCCGAGAAATGAGCCGTACCGGATCACGAGAAGCTCGGCCAGGTAGCCGGAGAACCCGCCCACCTTCAGCTCCGACCCGTAGACTCCGATCCCCTTCATGAACTGTTTCAATAGGAGGACGTCGTCCTCGAGCCCCTTTATCCTCCTGGATACGTACCGGTTGTGAAAGGGGGTACGGTCGACGGCCGAGAGGATACGGGAGGCGTCCTCCACCAGATAGCATGGAACGAGGTCGAGCTCAAACCCCTCGAAGATGGCGTGGACGTAGGCGTGCTCTGCGTACCGCTCCTCGAACTTTGGGGCAACACGCCTCGCGATCTCCAGAGCGGGCACGAGGGACGATCCCTCGGAGACGCCGATGAATATGTCCAGGTCGTGATCTCCCGAGAGCCAGGTGCCCCTGGCCGCAGACCCCACCAGGATCACCTCGCAGCCCGTGCCCCTCGCCCTGGCCAGGTCCTCGATCAGCAATATGACCATTTTCGCGACGGCGTTTAGCCTCTCTCGCTCATCGATAGAGGGTCTGACCCTGGAGAGGACCTCCTCAAGGACTGGAGAGTGGGAAGGCTGCGATGTCCTCGTAGATGGGGCCTCCGGGGGTAAGGGTGCTCTTCTTCAGGAGAAACTCCGCTGCCCTGAACTCGCCAAGGTCGATCTTTTTGAAGGGGGCAAGCTTTGAGGCGAGGTGACTCGTCGTCTCGGGGCTGGGCCTGCCCACCCTGGCGATGGTGGCGTGAGACGTGAACTTGCGCCGTTCCCGCTCAAACCCCAGGGGGATGAGGGCGGCTTCCACTGCGCGGAACAGTCCCTCGAACTCGCCCTCGGCCCCGATCCAGACCACCCTGATCGACCTGCCAGGAAAGGCCCCGATCCCCCCTACCTTGGCGGTGAAGGCCGGACGCTTTACGCCCTTGAGGGCTTCAGCTACCCGGTCCACCTTCGAAAGGGGAACGTCGCCGAGGAACTTGAGGGTGATGTGGATGAGGCCGGGCTTGACGAGCCTCACCCCCGGTAGGTCGATCTCCCTCTGGACTTTTGCGATCTCGTCGCGCATCGAATCGGGAAAGTCGACGGCGACAAAACACCTGATCCCCTTTTGAGCCATCTTTGCCTACCTGAGAACGCCGCCACGGCTCGCGGAGGTGACGGACCTGCTGTACCTGGCCAGCATCCCCTTGGTGACCTTCGGCTCGGGCGCCTTCCAGGCGGCTTTGCGCTTCTCAAGCGTTGCCGGGTCCACCAGAAGGTCGATCTTTCGCCCGTCGATGTCGATTTTGATCTCGTCGCCGTCCTCCACGAGAGCGATGGGCCCGCCCACTGCGGCCTCGGGACATACGTGGCCGATGCAGGGCCCTCTAGTGCCTCCTGAGAACCTGCCGTCGGTGATCAGGGCGACGGAGTTTCCTAGGCCAATTCCCACGATCGCCGAAGTCGGTGACAACGTCTCCCTCATGCCGGGGCCGCCCTTGGGACCCTCGTACCTGATGACGACTACGTTTCCTGCGACGACCTCGCCGCCGACGATCCCAGCCAGAGCCTCCTCCTCGGAGTCGTAGACCTTGGCCGGGCCCACATGCTTGCGCATCGACCCGGTAACCGCCGTCTGCTTGACGACCGACCCCTCAGGAGCGAGGCTTCCCTTCAGGATCGCGATCCCGCCCTCGGGATGGACCGGCGCATCAAGGGTTGCGACGACCCTCGCGTAGGTCTCGGGGTTTGCCGGCCTGAACTTTGCGATCTCCTCGCCGAGGGTCCTGCCCGTAACCGTGAGGACGTCCAGGTTCAGCTTCGACTCGAGCCGTTTCATCACGGCGGGGATGCCCCCGGCCCGTTCCAGGTCGAGGATGTGGTAGGGCCCGCCCGGTCGGAGGTTGACGAGGTGGGGCGTATCCCTGCTCAATTCGTCGAACTTCTCGAGGTCGAGTTTGATCTCGAACTCCGAAGCCACCGCCGGTATGTGGAGGGTGGTATTGGTGCTCCCGCCAATGGCCATGTCCATTCTGATGGCGTTCTCCAGCGCCTTTGGGGTCACGATCTGTCTTGCGGTGATCCCCTTCTCGATCAGCTCGACTATCTTCAACCCGGACTTCTTTGCGATCCTCATCTTCTTCGCGTCCGCGGCGTGGGCGGTCGCGCAGCCGGGTAGACTCATCCCCATCGTCTCCGTGAGGCAGGCCATGGTGTTCGCCGTAAAGAGGCCGGCGCAGGAGCCCGCGCCCGGACAGGCCAGGTTTTCCAGGACCTCCAGAACCTCGCCGCCCTTCTGCCATCCCTCGAAGACGTCGATCAAGTCAAGCTCCTTGTCGCAGGCGAAGCCCGGGTACATGGGGCCGCCGGTGACGGCTATCGCCGGAACGTCCAGCCTGCCCGCCGCCATCAGATGGCCCGGCACGATCTTGTCGCAAGAAGATACCAGAACCATCCCGTCGAGCTGATGGGCCTCCATCATCACCTCGATGGTGTCCTCGATGATCTCCCTGCTGGGAAGGGAGTACCTCATACCCTTGTGGCCCATGGCGATCCCGTCGCAGAGGCCTATGGTGTGAAACTCGAAGGGTACGCCTCCCGCCATCCTGATCCCGGCCTTGACGGCCTGGGCGATCTTGTCCAGGTGGATGTGGCCCGGTATAAACTCGTTCCAGGAGTTGACGACCCCAACGAATGGACGGCCCATCTCCTCGTCGATGAGACCTGTGGCCTTGAGGAGGGCCCGGTGGGGCGCCCTCTCGGATCCGACCTTGGTGATATCGCTTCTCATGAGAAGAACCTCGAAACCAGGCTAGGTGTCGTATCTTATTAAGTAGTTGGTGATTCTTCGCCGGGTCCGCTTCTCAGCTTTGATAGACGAATCCGGACTCGATCATCCGCCAGCTTTCGCCAGTCTTGCCGAGCATGAGGTTGATCGTCCAGCCCACCTTGCATTTAGAGCTGATCTCCTCAGATACGATGACCGGACCTATCACCTGATTGGACCCGAGATAATTTTCAAGCCAGAGCTCACCCGGCTTGATCTCCACCACTGAGAAGTATCCGTCCTCGATCTCTTCAAAGTTCACGTCGGGGCTTTCATGGATGTAGTTGTAGATCAGATCGCTGAGTTCGGCCACCTTCACAAGGCCGCCCTTCAGCTCATCGACCGTCCTGGCGACCTCCTCGCAACGTTCCGGGTCCATGTACCCCTTCTCGTCCATCCATTTCACAAACTTCCGGATGACTCTGCCGACGCTCTCCATGAGTGTACTGCTGCCCGCGACCTTTCGGACCATGAAATAGTCGAGAAACTCCGCGATCTCGGAATTCGTGATCTTGTCGGGACCGAATACCTCACAGAACTCCTTTCCTTCGTCATAAAGTTTGTCGAAGAGATCCGCATCCTCCGGGCTCAGAGAATTGTGGCCATAGCCGTCCAAGCAATCTTCGAAGAGGGATATTGCCTCTTCGTACCCTCGATAGGTCCGAGGCTTCAGCCGGGCTTGCTGTTCATTCAAGAATTCGTCGAATATTTCTTTAATTGTTTTCATTATGTCACCATTATTTACACGAATATGATCCGATAATTCAAGAACCCACCGGCAGACGCCAGCACCACCTTCGTCTCAAGACCACCCACCAGGATGCCCAAGACATTGCCCAAGGCCTTGACCCTCTTCGTGGCCGCCCGTCACCTGGACGGAAAATGCCTGTATCATCGCCTCGCCCTACTGAAAGTTCTAGATCATTCCACCACCGAGAAGAGTGGTACCTCCCTCGCCTCAAAAAATCCTGAATCTCATCCCTTAAATATTCGCGATTCCTCTGAGCAAGAGGTGACCGAATGGATTCCTATCATCTCTTCCTCCTGCTTTTGGGCCTGTACATAGCGGTGCTCATCGGCATCGGGCTTAGATCGTCCCGAGGGCAAAGATCTGTGACCGACTTCTGGCTGGCGGGCCGGGAGATCGGAACCGCCAACATCGGCCTATCGGCCGCGGCCTCGTGGCTGACGGCGAGCGCTCTCTTGCTCGCGACGGGCCTATTCCTCTTCATCGGCGTTGGGTCGGTCTGGGTCTGGGTATTTCCGAACATAGCTGGCCTATTGATCATCGCCGTCATCGCGAAGAGGGTCAGGAAGATCCCGTCCATGACCCAGCCGGAGCTTCTCGAGATCAGGTACCATCCTCACGTAAGAGCCCCGGTGGCCCTGGCCATCGCCATCACCATGATCCTATTCGCGGTGACCGACTTCATCGGGTTCAAGCTGGTCCTGGAAGCCTTCTTCGGGGTCCCGCCCCTCTACGCGGTATTGATAATGGCGGTCGCGGTCTCGATCTACGTCAGCCTCGGCGGCTTTCGGGCCGTCATCTGGACCGACGCGGTCCAGTTCATGTTCCTAGCGGGGGTAGCGCTGGCCGTCGCCTTCCTGGCGACGAGGGTCTCTCTGGAGAGTGGGACGTCCATCACCGCGGCCTCGGTCTCCCTCGGTCCCGACTGGTGGAACCTCTTCATCCTTGGAGGCGTCACGGGAGCCCTCGTCCTCCAGCTCGCCCTCCTGCCTGGCTGGGTCGCAGAGCAGGACCCCTGGCAGAAGATCTGGGCGGCTCGCGACGAGAGGTCGGCGAAGCGCGGCCTCATCCTGGGCGCCGCGCTCCTCGGAGTCGTTTACCTCGCCTGCTTCGTCACCGCCGTAGCCCTGCGGGCGATCTATCCGCTCCCCGCCGGCGAGATCGAGGCAGAGATGCTCTACCTCACTTTCATCCAGGAGAACCTGCCCGGAGCCCTGGTCGCCCTCGTCGCGATAGGGTTTGCAGCAGCCTCCATGTCTTGCGCCGACACCTTCGCGACCTCCGGCGCCTCGTGCATATCGAGGGACATCGTCCAACGGCACATCAGGCCCCAGGCTAGCATGGAGGAGATGCTGGTCATAAACAGGGTCCTCATCATAGTCATGATCGCGATCTCCGCAGCGATAGCCATGAAGGTCGATAGCATCGTCGAGGCCGTTATCATCGCGACGGTGATCGGGACGACATCATACTTCTTCCCGATCATGGGCGGTCTCTTCTGGAAACGGGCGACCCGGTGGGGCGCTCTCGCGGCGGTGATCGTCGGCGGCGGAACCCAGATCACCCTCATATCCTACGAGAAGTTCTGGCTTAAGGCGCCCCTGGAGACGGCCGCTCCGAAGCTTGCAAGCTACGGGATTCTCGCGGAACACGGCGTTCTGATAGGCCTATCCTTGAGCGCTCTCGTCTTCGTCGGGATATCCCTCGCGACAGCAAGGCCCGAGCCCGCGAGGCTTGCGCCCTTCTTCGCCGACGTCGGAAGAGAGCTCTATGGCGACGGTGCCCTGGTCGCTGACCGGACCGATCCCGAATATGGAAATGTCGTGGCCCAGATCGAGGAGAAAGTTACGGGCGAGAGAGCCCACCTCCACCTCCGGCTCGACATCGCGCCCCTGATGACCGACGGCGGCAAGATCGACGAGAGACTCGAATGGAACGGGTTTTTGGAGAGGCTGGAGTCAAAGCACAACGCCTGGTTTGAACTCACCGGCAAGGACACGATCTACAGGCTCACCCAGGCCGACATGCTCGCGTCGGTGAAGATGGTTCGTGGAGCCAGGCTCCAGATCTGGCTCTCGGCCGAGCCGAGAAGAGACCTGATCGAGAGGCAGAAAGACGAGATCTACCTCTCCTACCGGGAGATCGAGGAGACCCTCCTGGGTCTGGGCCTTTCGGCGACGCCTTCCAGGTGAAAACCGGGAGGAAGATAGATGAGAGTCGATCAGGACAGAATAGATATCGTGGTGGTGGGCGCGGGCCCCGCAGGCTCCACCGCCGCCGAGGCCGCGGCGAAGAAGGGATTCGACGTTGTCCTGATCGATAGAAAGAGGGAGATTGGATCTCCCGTCCAGTGCGGCGGCTTTCTACCCGAGGTCGGAGAGCTGCGGGACCTCCTCCCCGGTGCGAAGATCCCCGACGCCCTGGCCGAGATCCCCGAGCGGCAGATCCTCCACAGAACATCGATCCAGAGGATCTACGCCCCCTCGGGAAAGGCGAAGGAGTTTCCTGTTCGAGGAAGGGTGATCGATCGAAGGAGTTTTGATCGCGACCTCGCCTGGAGGGCGGCGAGGTCCGGGGCTCGGGTCCTGGTCGAAACCCGGGCAGATCTGGACGGTGGAGCCCTCCGGCTCTCGGGCCGAAGCTCGGGGACGATTGAAGCAAAGGTCGTCATCGGCGCCGACGGCCCAAGTTCTGCCACCGCCAGGGGGGCGGGGATGGCCCTCTGTCAAGAAGCGGGCGTCTGCCTCGAGTACGAGATGGCGGACGTCGAGATCGACCCCGCGGCCGCTGAGATGTACTTTGGGACGAGGTGCGCGCCCGGAGGGTACGCCTGGATAATACCCCTGGGCGAGGACGTCGCGAACGTCGGCGTCGGCGCTAGATCCGCCTACCTCCAGGGAAAAAGGCTTCGCGAAGTCCTCGACACCTTCATCCGGGACCACCCGATCGCGAAGGAGAAGCTTCAGAAGGGCGAGGTGACGGCAGTGATACGGGGGCTTGTCCCGGCAGGCGGCATGCCGCCCGCAATCCAGAAGGAGAACGTCCTTCTGGCAGGAGATGCCGCGGGCCAGGTGATGGCGACCTCTGGCGGGGGCATACCTCTCGCGATGGTGGGGGGACAGGCGGCAGGAGAGGTCGCAGCCCGGTACATAGGGGGCGAGGCCGCCCTCCAGGAGTACCCGTCGCGAATCGCGACGGAGATGGGAAAAGAGCTTGAAAACTCCGTCAGGATCAGGCAGATCGTCGACAAGATGATGAAAAGCGATCGGCTGATGGACGCGCTCTTCGCGATGCTCCCATCCGACCAGATGAAGGCCACCATGAGGGGACAGATCCCCAAGGTCCTGGACAGGGTGCAGGACCTCGTCGCGAACCGATGAGGAAGTTTTCTCTATCCTCAATTATTTTCTCGAGCCGCGATTTCTCAGGCCGATATCACGGCCATGGTGACCAGGATCAAAGACGCGGTCCCCAAAACGTCCATCAGGCTAGTGATCATCGGTATCGTCACGTTGTCGGGATCTACCCCGATCTTGACGAAGAAGTAGGTGAAGTAGTAGGTTACGAAGATGGCCAAGAGGGTGGTGAATAAACCGGCCACGAGACATATGAAGATTATCTCGCCAAACCCCAGGGCGTCCATCCCGAAGGCCTTCGATACGACGTAGGCGAGGAACCCCAGAGTCGGGAAGATCAGGACGGAGAGGAGAAGGGTGTAGCTGAAGTTGGTCCTGGTCTTGCCTTCGGGCCTTCGGCCCATCTTGATCATCCCCAGGTGATAAGCGGAAGTTAGCCGGGAGGAGAGGATTCCGCCGAGGTTTCCGCCCTCCGCGTTGAAGACCGGGATCAAAAGCAGAACCGTGGAGAAGGCTATCAGCATCTCCTCGGTCATCCCCATGAAGATACCGGCCACGGTGGCAAGGACCGTGGAAACCACCAGCACGGGCAGGGACTGTCTCACGATCCTGACCATAATCAGACGGCCCGAGCCCAGGCTATAGACCAACGCCGCGGTGGAGAACATTATGAAAAGAAGGGTCATCGCCTTCGCCAGAGGATAGCTCATCATCGAAACCAAGATCGCGGAGGCGAAGAGCAGAGGGATGGTGATCACGTCGCCAGCAGCGGTGATCAGGGGCACGGATATGTTGTCCGGGTCCCACCCCTTCTTGAAGCTCTGGTTGATCATGACCAGGGTGAAGGCCAGAAGGACCACGCCAGAGAGGAGACTGCTGACGACGGCTATCAGCACCAGATCGTAGATGCTCATCGTCTCAAGGCCCGCGACCTGACCGAAAGCTTTCACCACGAAGGCGAGAACCAGAGGCATGAAGAGGGTCTGAACCGCAACACCGCCCACCTGCTGACGGAGGGCCTCGGACCTTCCCAGGGGGGGCGAGATCTCGCCGGTGTGAAAGCTGGTGCCCAGCCTCGCCCCGAAAGAGCCGAAGATGTTGCCCCGCAGGTTTATGGAGCTGGGTATCAGAATGATCAGGCCGGGGTACAGGGCCAGAAGGTAGGACATCTTGGCTATGGAGAACCCGGCGAAGATGTCCGCCGCCGCGCAGATGACGAGGGCAAAAAAGCTCTGTTTTACGATCTTCGAGACGTTTCCGAGGGTGGAGGCGAAGTTACCGTTCGCCTCTGAGGGCATGGCCACTAAGAGGGACTGGTCCGCTCCAGCCCGAGAGAGCAACGACAGGTCTTCCGCCGCCTCGAACTCCACCATGGGTAGCAACTCGCGAAGATGTAGGCGGGGGCTCTGGTTGATGGGCCTCTTCTGCCATGCCAATATACTCCAACATCTCATCTGGGGTTATCTGGGACCTTCGACCTCTCTCGAAAGATGACTCTTCAAAGACCTCTCGCCACACCGCGATGGCCTTTTTCCGGCGCGGTGATCGTCCCGGCCGAATTTCCAGAGCGGCCCTTAAACCCGCTGTGCCACGTCTCAGACGAATCGCCGCCGTCTCCGCCATCGTCGCGAATCGAGGCGACCTGCAAGACGAAGTTCTGATCTCAAGCCAGGATCGATCATTCAGAGGGGGCTGCACCCAGCAGCTCTTCCACCGGTTTTGCGCCGCGCTCTGTGATCTTGGCGTTGATCTGACCGACGTCAGCCGATATGTCGCGACCATGGACAGACTTTCTCCGCCTGCACCCCTTCGTCAAGGAATGGTACCCGGTTCCGCTGGCGATCAGGATCTTTCTGCGCTTGGATCCGGGAAGGTCGCGGCGAAGCGGAAATCCCTCGCGATCGCTCCCTCCGGTGATCTCTATCGAATAGCCGGGCATGCCGACGGCATCGCCGTCGATTACGTCGCCGATCTTTCGACTGAGGAACTTGTTGGCTGCGGCGTCCTTCGCCTCCACCTGATAAGCTTTCCCGCTCTGGGGATCTGAAATAACCACTCTGAAGTCCATTCTTTCTCCTCGCAACTGAACAGGGCCACTACGCCCCATCAACATATAAAACCTTATCCGGGATCAAGCGCCGACCAGATCGTCCACTTCATCAATCGGCAGACTTCGGCGCCTTCCCTCTCCCCGTCACCGGTCCGACCTCGGATATGGCGCGGTGAGAGGGTATCTCGTCCAGGTAGGTCCCCTCGTTCAGGGGTCTGTCCACCACCACAGCGTAGATCCTGTAGACCGTCCCCTCCTCGACCTCACATCGCGTAGACCAGCGGCCGTCACGGTTCGGCTCCGCCCTCTTTCTCACCTGGAGGTGATCGTCGTCGCGCCTGACCAGGACGTAGACCTGCTTCTTTGTGCCGCGGATCCTGCTGGATTGGCCCTCGACGAGGCCAGCCCACTTGTCCTCTCCGTCGCGAGGAAAGCTGATCTTAACTGAGGTGGTGAGGCGAGATCGAGCCCAGGTGGCGATGCTTCCCGATCCGATCAGAAAAGAGAGAAGAGCCACGACGATGAGGAGCTTTCTGTAGTTCTCCTCCCAGAAATCGTTGCCATCAGCCGATGTGGACGTGACGTTAATAGACTCGTTCTCCTCGATTGAGGGTTGAGCCCCTTTCGAAGCCGAGACGTCCTGGACCGCCTCCGTCCCGTTTGTCGCGAGGGTGGCGGGCTGCCTGGAGGTGAGGGTGATGGGGATAGTCCTGGTGCTCTCAGAGAAGTCGATGATATTGAACCAGTTCCAGTAGCCCTCGAGATAAACCTCCACGAGGTGGCTCTCCGGCTCCACAGTCGCGATGAAAGGGGTGACGCCGTAGAACATACCGTCGATGTAGACCTCGGCCCCGGGAGGATCGGAGACTACAGGAACCCTCACGTAAGGGGGCTTTTCGGCTTCGCTCTGGACCGCCGCGATCTGAGATCGGTCGGAGCCGTCGTCTTCCTTCGGGGCGTCTTGCGAAAGGCCCGGGCCTTCAGGCTGAACCGGAGAATCGAATTGTGGCGCCTCATGGGATGCATACGGCTGAGATGATGCCGTCTGAGAAGCTTGACCAGAGGAAATTCGACCGTCGGCACCCTCGACCGAGTCCATTGAGCTGATTTGCGCCTGCTCTATCAGCTCGTCGATGTCGACGGGGCCGTCGCCGGAGTATCCGATCCTGTAGATGGGGCGCGGTCCCGATCCGAGATTGATCATGTCGGAACTTCCGGACTGGTCACATAGTGCAACGCCAGCAAAGATGGCGACAAAAGCCGCATACAGGAACAAGGGCGCCATCAGAAGTCGAACTTCGCGAATCAACATCCCCACAGCCGACCCTTCGGCATAACAGATATTATACTCTATGGTCAGATTCAACGGAGCTCTTTCATCCTGCCGTAGTCTTGCAGAGAAGAGATGGGCATCGTCCTGATATCGATTCCCAGCTCCTCTGCCGCCACCACGGCGTTTACCCCGCCGCAGAAGGCGATGCCCACCTTACCAGCGCCCACTGGGCACCCCATGTTCGGCTCTCTGGGCTCGCTCATCTTCATCAGGCCGTCGATACCAGCACCTTTTGCCCGATCCAGCAGATCCCAGGCCTGATCGATCGCAGCCACCGGAATCTCCCTCAAGTTGGCCAGCACACAGCCGTTGCCAGCCCTCACGGCCTCGCTCACCTTTGTGGTCTTTCGTGACATGAAGACCCTCATGGGATCGAGAGACGAGCCGGCGTAAGCTATCAGATCCGTGAACTCCGAGAGAGCCCCATTTTTCACCTCAACGACGCCCGCAAAGGTGGTATTGACCGGAATTCCTACCCGGAGGAGCATTCCGTCTACGGTGATGCTGCAGACGGTGGAGATGCCCAGGAAACCTCCGGGTATCTGCAAAGCTCCCATCTCCTTGCCCTCGTCCTGGATCAAAACCCTCCTGCTCACCGCGAAACCGGCATCATAGACCCGTCTCATTATCTCTAAAGTCCTCTCGTAATCCCTCTTATCCAGAAGGCTGGTGTTGACCACCACCCTGTTGCTCTCGGAATCGGGATCGAAGCTCGACCGATACATGTACTCCTCGATCCGGGTGTTAACGAAGCCGATCCTGTCATCCACCAGAGCGTCGGACAGCTCCCCCTTTCCGAGGGATGTGAGGGTCCGGCCGCTGTAACCCTCCTTTTTGGTGAATCCCAGCTCGTCCATTATCTTGAGGTTGTACCTGACTGCCCGCTCCCCAACCTCGTATCCCCTGTTGGAGAGCTCGTCGGAGATGGCTCTCGCTCCGATGGGCTTATCCGACGCGTTTATCACCCTGAGAATCTCTATGAGCCTCCGCTGGCTCGTATGGGGCTTGGTGAGCAGATTCATCTGAGAATCCCTGACGGGGAAGCGCATATATATCTTATGCAGATAGACCTGCAGATTGCGCTGCAAGCCCGAGAACGGCGAGGAAGTCCCGTGGGGTAGTGGTCAATCCTGCAGGCCTTTGGAGCCTGGGACGGTGGTTCGAATCCGCCCGGGACTATTCCGCTCTCGGGATTTTTGCAAGCGATCGGGTTAGGAATCAGAAACGTACATATAGAGGGCCAAAGTTTGGGAGATGGTGGCCCGGCGCCCCAGATCCCGACGGGGTTTCTGAGACGAATCGGACCTGAAGATCGAGTGCTCCGGTAGTGTAGTCCGGCCAATCATTCCGGCCTTTCGAGCCGAAGACCCGGGTTCAAATCCCGGCCGGAGCATAGTGCCCTTTTTT
>CAZNGI010000022.1:0-21255 GCA_964572505.1 uncultured Methanotrichaceae archaeon
TGCATTTGCTTTTGCCTTTTAGAAAAGCGCCCACAACTCCGCCCTGCTTTCCGGCACTAAAGAGGTCTCCCGCCCTGAGCATGACGAATTTTTTGGTATGATACGGATAAATAGGTATCCTGACTGATCAGATCGAAGCTGACGCATCTCGTCGAAACTCGGACGGTCCTGCCATGGCTCATCACATCGCTGAAGACGGAGAACTGGAAGAGGTGGGGCAGCTCCAGCTGTTTGTTCACACCCTTTTCGCCAAATACGAGCCGGTCATCCTTAGAATCTTAAACCGGATGATAGAAACGGATTTCTTCAGAGGAAAAGGGAGACCGATTCTCAGATTCACGCGAAAAAGGCTGGACTTTCTTCCCAGGGGAGAGGTGGTGAGCACCCAAAGAGCGAAGGATTTTGTGGACGCCTTATCGAATTCGGAAGATTCGAAGATCGCCGTCTGTCCCTGCGTATGCCAGGAAGCTCTGGGGAGGAGGGCGGGGACCCTCGTAAAAGACATAACCGTCCTTTACGGCACCGAGGTATATGAAAGAACAAAAGGGGCAAAAGGCGGCTACAGGGAGATGAGCCAAAACGAAGCGAAGATTTTGCTCGAATCCCTCCATGAAGAGGGGTGCATGCCCACTTTTTACGCCTGCCTCAAGTCCACGGGTTGGATGGTGGTGATCTGCAACTGCGATGACAGGATCTGTCTTCCATTCAGGGCCCACCAGCTCGTGGGGGGCGTTCTCAGTCCGGGGCCCGACATCATCGATTGCGACGTTGACAGTTGCGCCGGATGCGGCAGATGCGTTGATAGGTGCCATTTCGGTGCGAACCGCTTAGTTGGCGGCAAAATCGCAGTCGATCCTGAGAAATGCTACGGCTGCGGCCTCTGCGTTTCGACCTGTCCCTCGGAGGCGAGAAAGCTGGCTGAGAGGATCGACTACTCCAACATGTACTATCCAGTCGATTTCGTGAGGAGATTCGGAACGGAAGCGGCGGGAAAAGGGCAAACTGCATTCGGGCAAGATTAATACCAGGCGGGATCCGATTGAGCAAACGATGGAGGAGTTTTATGGTCTCTGAAAGGAAAGCCCTATGGGTCGTATTCAGACCCGAAAATCCGGAAAGTGTCGTTGCAATGCGCGAAAAATTTTTAATATCTTACCAGGCCTTCAGAGATATGCCCGGCCTCTTCAGCAAGGTCTGGTGGTGCGATTCTGAGAAGGGCGAGTGGGGAGCTATGTACATATTCAACTCGGATGAGGAGCTTCAGGAGTACCTTCACTCCGACAGGTGGCTGAATAAGGTCCCCAAAAAATATGGATATAAACCCGAGATCGTAGCCATCCTCGACCTGGGGCCCATCCTTTACAAAAACGCCGTCATGGTGGGCGAAGGCTCCTGGCTCGCGGAGCCGCAAGGTGAGAGCTGACCGGCTCGTCCTGTCTCCCCAACGAATTCATCCCGATGATTCTCTTGAAGATGAAAGCCGTCAACCCCGATGAGATCTCCCTCGAAGAGATGATAGAGCGGGCCATCGAGTTTCACGGCCACCTCGGCCCCTTCCTCGTCCTGGGGATCAGGATGGGACTTCTCGCCCTCAGAGAGCTCAGCTCGTCGGGATACGAGGGGATAGAGGCCCTCGTCAAGACCGGAAATACGCCGTCCCTATCATGTCTTCTGGACGGAATCCAAGTCTCCACGGGCTGCACCATGGGCAAGGGGAACATCGCCACAGTCCCCCTCTAGCCGTGCAGAGGCGGACTTCTCCACCTATGAGAGAAAGGTGACCTTCAAGGTTAAGGACGAGATCATAGACGAGATAAAAATCTGGAGAGAAAGCTACGCCACCCTCGAAGAGATCGCCTGGAGCATCTCAAAGAGGCCAGACGAGGAGCTCTTCGAGCGGTTATAAAGCCGGGCAGGAGGAGGGGTCCAGACCGGTCGGTCGAGATGAAGTCGACGGCGAGAAAGTCTCGGGTCGAGTTTCAGCTCAAGAAACTATTTATATCTGTTTAGGACGTCTTCACAAAAGTTGTGAAGGGATATGATTTTTGAGAAATATTTGAGACTGTCCCGGATACACAAAAAAGGTAAATACCTGCAAATAGGAAATGAACTCCGATATGGCAAAAGCGCCGGAGAGAGTCACGATCGCCCTGGACGGCGAGACCGCAAAGCTCTTCCGAGATATGAGGGAGGATCTGGGGATATCTCAGAGTGAACTGATGCGGGAAGCTTTGAAGTTCTACAGCAAGCATAAGGCGCTCTTCGACTCAACCGACGAGGAGAGGATCTACGCCTACTCCGATATGCTCTCCGTCGGCGAGCACATAATCCTCGACATCGACCACTGGATTCTATTTCTCAGCTTCATCGATACCCACCCGGATAAGGACAAGTTCTGGGAGATGCACCGGAAGGTATCTCAGGCTCACGCCGAGGAGTTCAAGCAGAAAAATCACAAGGCTGAAACGGTCCTGAGGAGGCTTGAGCTGTGCAACCTCTTCAAGCTTAGCAGAACCTCCGACGCCGACTTCACCCTTCTCCTCGGTTACGATATCCCAAAGAAGTTCGTCAAGACGGAGCTGGAGGACATCTTCTCCAAGATGGGGATCAAGGTGGACATAAAAGAGGACTTCTCAAAGCTGAGGATCAAGATCCTGCCTTGAAGGCCACTTTTAAGTCGAACTGATATCCGATGGGCCCATCTTGCCGAAATTGCCTTTCGTGCTTCAGCAGCGGCCCAAGAGCGCCTCCACGGCCGCCTCGATCGATTGCCTGGAGTTGTGGCGAGGGGTCCAGCCGAGCTTCTCCATCGCCTCGATCGAGAGGAGCATCGTCTTCACGTCGCCCTTCCAGCCGCGGCCGTCGATCCCGCCGGTGTACCTGTACTTGACGCCCTCCAGGTTCATCTTCTCGACCACCACGTTGGCGATCTCGGTCACGTCCACCGAATCGGCAGAGCCGATGTTGAAGACGTTGACCCGATCGCGGGAATGGACGAGGGAGAAGATCATCGCATCAACGCAGTCATGGACCTCGATATACGACTTCCTCTGTTTGCCCGAGCCCAGGATCTCCAGCTCCTCGGGGTTGTTCTCAAGCTTCTTTATGAAGTCGACGATGACCCCGTGAGTCCCCCTCTCGCCGACGATGTTGGCGAACCTGAATATCCAGGACCTCATATCGAAGGTGTGGCAAAAAGCCGATATCAGGGCCTCGCAGGCGAGCTTCGATGCTCCGTACAGGGATATCGGCAGAAGAGGCCCGTAATCCTCAGGGGTGGGAACGACGTTTGCCTCGCCGTAGACGGTGGAGGTGGAGGTGAAGGCGATCTCGGCCACCCCCATCTTTCGCATCAATTCGAGGAGGTTGAAGGTGGCGATGACGTTCTGGTCGAGGTGGGTCCAGGTGTCTTCGGCCCCGATCTTGACGTCGGGGTTTGCGGCCAGGTGGAAGACGAGGTCTTTGCCCTCGAGGGCAGCCTCGACGGCTTCTTGGTCCAGAAGGTCCGCCTCGATCAGGCTGAAGTTCGGGTTTGAACTGTGATTCTCGATGAACTCCATCTTCCCGGAGCTGAAATTGTCGAGGACCGTTACCCGGTTCAATTCGATGAGCCGATCGACGAGATGGCTTCCTATGAAGCCTGCGCCGCCCGTCACCAGGATGGATCTATCTTTCATCAACTCAGTTCGCCTCGCTCCAGGATTTCTAGAAGTGGGATTTTACCGTGTCGCTCGATCAAACCAAAAAATCACTCAGAACAGCTGCACCACGGGCGACGCTCTCGATCTGCGATACCAGCTCCGGGTCGGATATCGATCTTGTAACCATCTCCAAGCAAAGGACCCTCCACACCCTTATTTGGGGGTCAGAAGGTTTAAGAAGGTTTTCACAAGCGCTAACTTGAAGGCCGTGATGTTTGCACTTTCGTTTTCAGGAACGTCTAAATCGATGCGCTTCAAAATTGGAGTCGTCGAGGAGGGATCTCATGAAGTGTTTCAAGATGTTGATCGACGGGCAGATCGTGGAGTCGGCTGCCGGGAAGGCGGCCGCGATCCTCAACCCAGCAAACCAGGAGCCAGTGGCCGAGGTATCCCTGGGCGGGCGCGAGGAGGCGACGCTTGCCCTCAAAGCCGCAGATAGGGCCTTTCCCGGATGGGCCAGAACCGATCCCAAAAAGAGGGGAGACCTCCTCCACCAGGGGGCGGACCTGGTCCGAGAAAGGGCGGAGGAGATCGCCCGCCTTCTGACGATGGAGCAGGGTAAGCCCCTGAAATACGCGAGAAGAGAGGTCATCGGTTCGGCGGAGGCCCTCGACTACTACGCCGAGGAGGGCAAGAGGAACTTCGGAGAGATCGTCCCATCGTCGAGCGAAAGGGGCAGAAGCCTCGTCATAAGGCAGCCGATCGGCGTAGCCGCCGTCATATCTCCCTGGAACTATCCCGTGGACCTTCTCGCCTGGAAGCTTGCGCCCGCCCTCGCCGCGGGCTGCACCGTCGTCGCCAAGCCCTCGAGCCGGGCGCCTCTTGCCGCCACCGAGTTCGTGAGAGCGGTCCACGAGGCGGGGCTTCCTCCAGGCGTCTTGAACCTCGTCCACGGGCCGGGAGGGGTGGTCGGCGCAGAGCTGGTGGAGAGCCCCATCTCCCGGAAAATATCCTTCACGGGGGAGACGAAGACGGGAAAGGAGATCATGGAGCGGGCGGCAAGGCACGTCAAGCGGCTCTCCCTGGAGCTTGGGGGCCACTCGCCCTTCATCGTCTGCGAGGACGCTTCCATCGAAGAGGCGGCGGAGTCGTGCCTCCAGAGGGCCTTCTCGAACATGGGGCAGATCTGCATCAGCGTCAACAGGATCTACGTCCAAATGAATGTCGCCGAGGAGTTCGCCTCGATGCTGGTGAAACGAACCGGAAAGCTCCGAATCGGAGACGGCCTCCGCCCGGACGTCGACCTGGGCCCCATGTTCAGCGAGGCGCAGCGGCAGAAGACGATAGCCCACATAGCCGATGCCACCGACAAGGGAGCAGAGCTCCTATGCGGCGGCCGCGAGCCGGAGGGGGAGGAGTACCGCCGGGGCTTCTTCTTCCTCCCGACGGTCCTCGACCGGATGGACCACTCCATGAGGATGATGAGAGAGGAGACCTTCGGGCCGGTGGCTCCGATGATGAGGTTTTCGAGCGATGAGGAGGCCCTGAGGCTTGCAAACGACTCCCGGTACGGCCTGGCGGCCTACGTCTTCACAGAGGACATGACGACGGCGCTTCGCTTTGCCGAGAGGCTAGAGGCCGGAAGCGTCGGGATAAACTTGAACAACGTCATCCAGCCCCAGGCCCCCTTCGGCGGGTGGAAGGAGAGCGGCCTCTCGCGCGAGAGGTCCCGAGCCGCCCTGGAGGAGTACATGGAGACGAAGCACATCCGGATCGGGTTGAGGGAGGGGTTCTGACGGTCTCGACATTTTTTCGAGAAGCCTGATAGGCCGACTGAGATGGCTCACCAAGAGCCCTTCTCGGCAAAATCCCGGCCGAATCTGGCCACAAGCACCCGGAAGAGGTGAACGAAAGGGCAGTAATTGTATGATTGCCATGAGGGTGATTCAATCGGTCTCTAAAGAAAAGTATAGATAGCAGTAAGGCGGAACCGGCTAAGGCAGAGATCTGACTAATAGGCCCCCTGCCGAGCAGGGCCACCCGGGCCAGACGGATGGATCGCGGGATGGAGAACGTTCCATGTTTAAACAGTGTTTTCGAGAGGTTAGGTGGTGTGCAAAACCCTGGGGGGCGCTCGAAATGCCTCTGCCTGTCGAAAATGCCCCTCATGAGCACTCAACTTTGTGAATGTATTCTAATAAGTTAACAAACCTCTCGCAAATCGGCTTTTTTTCGCTATCAGTAAAGGCCGAAAAACGGCCGCTAAAGGATCTATCCATGGCTGAAAAGTCGTGGCCCCATCAGGTGGTTCCGCCGTTGGGGCTCTCCTGGATGTAGAAAGGATCTATCCATGGCTGAAAAGTCGTGGCCCCATACCGCGCCGCCCAAACCGATACATGTCTTTCAGTTCCAAAAGGATCTATCCATGGCTGAAAAGTCGTGGCCCCATTGAAACGGGGCAGGCCTCGACGCATCGGCCGCACTTTATGCAGTCGGGCTTCTCGGCGATCTCGTTCACATCAAGCTGCATAGGGCAGACCGTTTTGCATATGCCGCAGTCGATGCATCGATCCGGGTCGAGCTTCAGCTGGTACTTCCCCCGGCCGAGGTATCTCTGGAGAGTCCCCATGGGGCAGAAGGTGCACCAGGCCCTTGGGCTCAAGGCCAGCCCGAATAGGATCGAGACGGAGGTGGTGAGGATGCACATGGTAACGAAGACCATCCCTACTTTATCCACCATCCCCTGAGTCAAAAGGATCCTCGATATCATGAAGCCCATCAGGGCGATGAATACCGGCACCCTCAGCACCATGCTCCTGAAGAATCTGGGTATCTTCACATGACGGCTGATCCTCCCGATCCAGAAATCGTTGAAGCTGCCCCTTGGGCAGAGGTTTCCGCAAAACCACCTGCCTCGAAAGGGGCTGATGATCATGAGGGCGAGAAATACCAGGGCCACGACGTACCCGAGCTTGGGGTACCAGATGCCGCCGATGGATACCAGGACGACGATTACTCCCAGGCGAGGGGTTATCTTGAGCATAATTCTCAGGAGATATTATTCGTGTGGATCTTATATCTATTTTTCCGGAGCCTTTCGGACGCGAGAACGCCGAATCCGGATATATTTTGTACGTTGGGGTCGGGGAAAGGGCCCGACTATTTGATCGTCCCGAAACCCCTGTCCAGGAGCAGGTGTAGGTTGTAGCCGAGGAAGGAGGCGAAGGCGATGAAGAGCGCCTCGCCCGGAGTCATGTTGAAGCCGAACCTCACGATGGTGAAGGCGAAAAGAGCGTAGACCGCAGCGAAGACCGAAGAGTGGACGACGCCCCGGTGATTCGGCATCAGCATCTTGAAAAGGTTCCAGGCGACTACAGCCACCAGGGCCGCCACGCCCCAGGCGAGGGCGAGGTTGATGACTGGGTCGGAGGTGAGGTGGAGCTTGAGGCCCAGGTTACGGAAGGCGGATATCCCGACGGCCACCGAGACGAAGGGCTTGGTCGTCCTGTGGATCAGGGCTTCGGGATGGTCCATGTCCGGAAGGTCGGAGCCCAGAACGTAGAAGGCGTAGCCAAGGGACATGGCCATGAAGGTCATCTCGATGGGAAGGCCCAGGTGAAAGTTGAGGATTGATAGGATCAAAATCGCTATCGGGTAGGTTAGGATTCCAGCCAGAACGTGCTCGTCGTAGTTCAAACCCTCGTCACCTCGCTCGCCTCGATCATTTCGATCACCTTCTTCATACCCATCTCCGTCCCCGCATCCTCTGATCCCCTCAAACGAATGCGATGACCGATGGGGATTTTACATTTTCCCTCAACCGCATATCGATTTCTGGAAGCTGAGCCCTACACCAGAGGAAGAGAGACGGCATCGAACCAAATTTTTATTCGAATCGTTGGTCGTTCTCTTACCCAATTTATGTTATTTATGCACCATTTTTGATCTTGGAAGGGCAGCGAATAGCATCTCGAATCCCGGTCCAAAAGGATGCCCTGAGAGAGAAAAAGGAGAGAGAGCTTTTATAGATTCGGCCCAAGAAATTGGCAGGGTCATCTAATGCTCAGCTTGAGATTTCACGGCAGAGGCGGCCAGGGGGCCAAGGTGGCCAGCAGGGTCCTTGGAACTGCCGCCTTTCTGGACGGCCTCTTCGTCCAGGATTTTCCCCTCTACGGGGCCGAGAGAAGGGGGGCGCCCATAACCGCCTTCGTTCGCATATCAGACGAGCCGATAACAGAGCGGGGGGTGATATCAGACCCCGACGTGGTGATCGTCATGGACGAAACCCTCCTCATGGACCCGAGAGCTCTGCCCCTCTCCGGCCTCAAGAGGGGTGGGGCGGTCTTGATAAATTCGCCCCGAAGCCCGGAAGAGGTGAAGACCGAGCATGGGATCGGAGGGGTGCGGGTTTTGGTCCTGGACATGACCAAAATCTCCCTGGAGGTGCTGGGCGAGCCTATTCTCAGCACTCTCGCTGGGGCTGCCGCCGCCAAGATCGCGAATATCAGCGAGGACTCCCTGAAGGAGGCGTTGGAGCGGGAGCTTTCCGGGATCGTCGAGGAGAAAGAGGAGCTTGACAGAAACGTGGAGGCTGCAACGCTCTCCTTCAGGTCGGTTCCCTCCGTCGACCTCAAAACGCTGGAGGCCGTCCGGGAGGGGAGACCCGTCGTCAAAGTGCCCTTCGAGCCTGCCCTGACGTCGAGCCCCAGCATCGCCGCCGTCGGCAATTCGCCCCTCAGAAAGACGGGGAACTGGCGGGTCTATAGGCCCGTCTGGGACCGCGAGGTATGCACCAGGTGCTCGATCTGTTTTGCGAGATGTCCCGAGGGCTGCATATCTCTGGACGATGAGGGATATCCAGAGGTCGACTACGATAACTGCAAGGGCTGCCTCATCTGCCTCCAGGAATGTCCCGCCGAGGGGATCGGGAAGGTTAGGGAGGCCGAGGCCCCGAAGGAGGCGGCTGGATGAATAGAGAGATGCTCACAGGAAATAAGGCGGCAGCCTGGGGCGTGAGGCTTTCTGAGATAGATTACGTCCCGGCATATCCCATAACCCCGCAGACCGAGATCATCGAGACCCTGGCAGGGTGGATCTCTGAGGGACTGATGGAGACGAGGTTTGTGACCATGGATTCGGAGCACTCCATGATCACGGCCGCAGGAGCCGCCTCGGCAGCGGGCGCCAGGGCCTTTTGCGCCACCTCAAGCCAGGGCCTCCTCTACGGCTTTGAGATGCTCTATACGGTGGCTGGATGGCGGGTACCCCTGGTGATGATCAACGTCTCAAGAGGTCTATCGTCGCCCATAACCCTGGAGCCTGACCACAACGACATCCTCGCAGCCAGGGACTCAGGATTCCTCCAGATCCACTGCGAGACCTGCCAGGAGGTTCTCGACTCGGTGATCATGGCCTACCGGCTGGCAGAGGACGAGAGGGTCCTCCTGCCAGTGATGGTGAACATGGACGGGTTCTACCTCTCCTTCACAAGAGAGCCGGTGACGATCCCCGACCTCAATGCTGTGAGAGAGTTTCTCCCGCCCTACAGGCCAGAGCACGCCTTCTTCAAAGCGAGCACGCCCATGGCCCAGGGCGTTGCCGTCCTGGGAGGAGCAGGCTACTCCTACTTCAAGTACCAGATGCACCTGGCAAGCCAGAAAGCTCTCGAGGTCTACCGGGAGGTCTCTGAGGAGTTCGAATCGATCCTGGGCCGAAGATACGGACCTGTCGAGGGGTACATGCTGGAGGACGCCGATTACGTCCTGGTGATGGCAGGGTCCTTCTCAACCCTGGGGAAGAAGGCGGTGAAGGAGGCGAGAGGAAAGGGGATCAAGGCCGGCCTTCTCAGGTTGAGGCTTTTTCGGCCCTTTCCAGGAGAGGAGGTCAGAAGGGCCCTTGAGGGAAAGAGAGGCGCGGTCGTGGTGGACCAGAACATCAGCGTCGGCATGGGCGGCATCATTCATTCGGAGGTGGCAGGCGCCCTCTGCAACATGAGAGACGGCCCCCATCTCCTCTCCTTCATAGGAGGCCTGGGCGGAAAGAACATCAGCCCCCGGGAGTTCGAGTTCATCTTTGATCAGATGGTCGGGGCCAGAGAGGGAGAGATGGCCGATGCCCAGCTCCTTTACACCGAGAGGGAGTGGGAGGAGATCTCCAACTTGAAGAAGATCGCCGGAAAGGGGGCAAAGCCGTGAGGCAAAGGACAGAGCCATTAAAATCCCTCAAGGATATCCCCAGGGAGGAAAACCTCCTCCCCGGAACCCCGGCCTGCGCCGGCTGCGGGGGGCTATTGACCCTGAGGCACTGCCTCAAGGCCCTGGGCGACAAGGTGGTTTTGGTCAACGCCGCCGGATGCTTCACCCTCCTCGCCATCTATCCCCTGACACCCTTCAAAAGCTCCTGGCTTTATACGGCCATGGCCTGTGCTCCCGCCGGTGCCCAGGGGGTGAGAGACGCCCTGGACATCCTCATGGAGAAGGGCAGGCTCGACCCGGAAGAGGACCTGAAAGTGGTCGTCCTGACCGGCGACGGATCTGCCTACGACATGGGCCTCTCGTCCACCTCCGGGGCCATATACAGGAACCTGGACTTCTACTACATCTGCTACGACAACGAGGCCTACGGAAACACCGGATTTCAGAAGTCGGGGGCCACGCCCCTGGGATCGAAGACCGCGACGACGCCCCCAGGAAGACGCCAGCCCGCGGGATCGAATCTTCCCAAAAAGGACCTCTTCGAGATCTGGAGGAGCCACAATCCAGCATACCTCGCCACCATCTCGCCCGCGTACCCCGTGGACCTGATCAACAAGTTCAGGAGGGCCGAGGAGCACTTCGGGCCGAAGCTCTTCATATCCCTCGCCCCCTGCCCTCCGGGCTGGGGTTTGGAGCCCTCCATGTCAGTGGAGGTGGCGAGGCTCGCTGTGGAGACGGGGGTCTGGGCCCTGAAGGAGGCGGTGTACGGCGAGGTGGCCCACACCTTCGTTCCCAAGAAGTTCAAGCCGGTGGAGGAGTACCTCGCCTGCCAGGAGAGGTTCGCCCACCTCTTCAGGCCGGAGAGGCAGGAGGACGTTCTGAGGGAGATCCAGGAGAAGGTGGATGAGTACTGGAAAGAACAAGAGGATCGAATCGGCTGACGCTGTTGCCCGGCTCGTCGCCACCTCGTTCGCCCCTCAACTCAAAAGATAAGTCGATTCACTCCAGGGGCCACTCGCCCGCGACCTCATCGACCTCCTCCATCAGCCGGATCGTCTCTTTGAGGGCGACGATCATCTTCTGGTAGTGGGTGAGGTCGTCGTAGGAGAGCTGCCTTCCTCTTCGGTCCTTCAGCCACTTGGCAGAGACCTGGTAGCCGCCCACCTGAAACTCCCAGACCTCGGGAGGGACGCCCTCGAAGTACTGATTTTTGTTGATGTAGACCCTCCCCGCCTCAAGGACCGCGCCGTCTTTTGATCCCGGCTCAACATCACCCGGCGCGAAATATTTGGGATATCCCTTCTCCACCCGGTTGTCCCCGACAACCGGATACCTGGTGACGGTCTGGGCAAGCCTCGGAGATTCGAGGAGGTGAAGCCCGACGAGCTCCCCGCCGAGCTTCACCAGGCGGCGGAACTTCTCCTGGTCCGAAGTCAGGGGCACCCTTGGGAAGTCGATCTTCAGAAACTCGGCGTACCTCTCCCGATAGGTCGGCGAGAAGAAGACGGCGTAGATGTAGTCGAAGACGTCCTCCGGCCCGAAGGTCGCCTCCAGGTCTCCCCTTCCGTCGGGGACGAATTTGAGGCCTAGCCTCTCCTCCATTTCGGCGACGAACTCGGGGCTGAGGTTCGGGACGCGGCCGTCCTTTCCCGGCGGCCAGTCGGCGCTGGAAAGGGGCTTCTGGCGGGAGGAATTTTCGGCGGGGGAGGGGTAGAGGTAGAGAGGGAAAAGCGTGTTAATGTCGTATGCTGCACAAGACTTATGGCCACTTATATGGCGGGTAGCTAGAACATCCCATTTATCTCTCGTTTGCCGAGTGGTTATAAATCCTAAATTTTCACCTGCCAACAGATGTTTCATGACATTCCAAGCAGGGCGACTTGTTAAACCAGGTGAATAGTACAACCACTGGAAGTCGAACGGACGGTAAAGACATCTATGCAAATTATTAGGATCGAAATACGTTTTTTCTCTCCGAGATAGCAAGTCGTAACTTGATGTATCTTTAATAGAATATGCTTCTCGAAACACAGGATCAATCTCCGAATCTGAATAAAATTTCTTGATACGGCTTTTAAGCACATCATGGTCGAAATCAAAGAACAATTTATCCCTATCAGTTTTCAGCCCATTTTGGTGAATTGGAAAAACATCTGTTACAATTTGGTTATTTAAATATTCATTTTCAACACTGAAGTCTTTTGGGACAAAGAAGAACATGTTCTCTTTCGGTTCTAAATAGGTCCATCCGGTATTTGAGACATCCATCTCTTGAAGCCGGAAGTACTTGCTCTCTCTAAGGCCCCACAGTTCGGAATGATGAACTTTAGCCTGTCCATTTTTGTTCCCGTCTTTGATGAAGATTCCGATGGCCACTCCCTGCTGAATGTCGAAGACGTTCTGATCCTCAGAGCCATCCGGGCACCGGTCCTTCGTTCTTTTATTTCCATGTAGGTCTAGAATATAAATCTCCGAGAAGGTCTCCATCAGCGACTGGCGCATCCTTCGGTGAGTTATTCCGTCGATGTAGGTGTTGTTGGTGATGAAGGCCAGAACCCCATAGCCTGTCTGCTCGATCCGCCACTGCCCCCAGCGGATGAACTTGATAAAATCGTCATCTAAATTGAGCTTCTTCTCGTTCAGGTCCTTTTTGTAGTCCTTGAGCTGATCGAGAATCCACTCTCCCCGATTCATCCTCCCGAAGTTGGAGTAAGGCGGGTTTCCCAGCACGACCATTATCGGCTTATCCCGCTTCACCACCGAGGCCGAGCGCGCCTCCTCGCCGATCGCCTCGTAGCCCCAGAGGTTCTTCCAGGGGTTTTCGGCCTCTTCGAGGGTGTTTGTGAGATAGACCTTCAGCCTCTCGTCGCTTTTGAAGTCGTAGACCCAGTCCTTTCTTTCGTCCTCTTTGAGGTCTTGGCCCGCCAGCTCCATGCCGAGCTTGAAGTGGGCGACGGCGTAAGGGGCCATCAACAGCTCAAATCCGAAGATCCGGGGGAGGAGGTGGTCTCTCACGTAGGCGGACCAGTACCCGGCGTTACCGTGATCCATGAAATCGCGCCGGATGTGATCGATGACGGCGTAGAGGAAGGTCCCGGTCCCACAGGCGGGGTCCAGGATCAAAACCCGTGGGCCGGTCTTCTTCTTCCTCTCGGGAAGCTTTGACGGGTCCGGCCTTCCTCGGGAGTCCAAGGCTGCCGACTCCTCTTCGTACTCGACGGTCGAGGAGTCCATCAGACCTCCGCCGAGGCCGAAATGGGTCTTGAGGATCGAATCGACCGATCGGACGATGTAGGAGACGACGGGCTCCGGGGTGTAGTAGACGCCCCGCCTCTCCCGGAGGGCGGGGTCGTAGGCCGCAAGGAAGGTCTCATAGAAGTGGACGACCGGGTCCTCCTGCTTCGTCCTCTTCCCGAAGTCCGCAAGGATGGAGCCGAGGTCGGCGTGACCGAGGATCTTCACCACGTCCTCGACGTAATCGACGTAGGGCTCATCGTCCAGGTCCATTCCCGTTATCCTATCGAAGAGCTGGCGGAGGAAGGGGTTTGTCTTCGGGATCTCCCTCGCAGCGTCCCGCCGCCGGAAGGGTGCAGGGCCCGCGTGATTGCACCTTGCGGCGAAAAGGCCGTAAACGATCGTCTGAGAGTACATGTCCGCAAACTCGGCGGTCTTCTCCGGCAGGTCCAGGTCGGGAATCAGAACTTCGGCGAAGGCCCGCCGGAGGTTGCTGAGGTGATCTGAGGCCAACTCCTGCTCGAAGGCCCTGACGACCGCATCCCGGATCAGGTGGGCGAGCCTCGCCAGCCTCTCGGATAGCTCTTTTGAGGAGGTGATTTGGGTTGGGTTCTGGTCGAGGAAACTCTCGAAAAGCCGCGCCACCTCGGCTTCGCCTTTCTTCTCCAGGACGATCTTGCCGTCTCTTGTGAGCCGCGCGAGCCGGGCGCTCTCCCGAAGCTCGCCCTTCAGATACCAGCGAAACTCCAGATAGTCGGTGAGGACGAGGTTCTCCAGAGATTTCAGGTAGCGCTCAAGCTGCTCGGACCTCTCGGCATCGTCCAGGGACTTTCCGACGTCCTTCGCCTCGATGTACCCGACCGATAGATCGCCCCTCTTGACGACGTAGTCGGGGGCTCCGCAGTCGACGTGCTTCGGCTCGTTGATGGCGGTGACGTTGGGGGCGAAGGACTCCACCAGGCCCTTCAGCGCCGCCCGGTGGGTGTGCTCGGTCGCCTCTCCGGTCCCAAACTCCCGCTTAACCTGCGCCAGGTAAGTTTTCAAGTCGTCCATCTCTTCATCGCCGCCAGATCGTCCCAGACCTCAAAAAATCATAAAATCCGATGAGATATAAGTGATCTTTGCTTCCTGCGCCAAAAGTCCACATTCCAGGATAATTATATACCTCTGCAGAACCGAAGTTGAGGCTGATGGAGAGCATAGAAGAGCTGGTAGCAAAGCTCCCACCAGACCTCCAGCAGGAGGTCAGGGATTTTGCTCGGTTCCTGGTGGAAAAGAAGGCGAAGCCGAGACGAAAGAAGCTCCGTCTGACCTGGGCGGGGGGCCTCAGAGAGTTTCGCGACCGATATTCATCGCTTGATATTCAAAAGAAATCCCTCGAATGGCGGGGAGATTGACGCGCCCGCCGAACCCCGCTTTTTGATGATTTACTGCTCGTCAGATCCCAAGCCCTCGGTCCAGCCCCGCAGCTCTCGCGAGGTTGAGGGCCTCAGCGTACTCCCGCAGGGTGATGGGCCTGGAGAGCTCCGGATAATTGTAAGCCTTGTAGCAGGGGTGGTACTGGGCCATGACGTTCAGATAGGTCTCGGGGGAAACCTCCTCGGCGAGGAACCTCACCACCTCGGCGGTCCCGGCTTGGCCCTCAGGGAGGACGAGGTGGCGGACGATGAGCCCCCGGACGGCGACCCCGTCCTCGTCGATCTCCAGCGGCCCCACCTGCCGGTGCATCTCCAAGATCGCCGCCTTCATGATCTTCGTGTAATTGGGGGCGTCGGAGTACTTTTTTGCGGCCGCATCGGTCCCGTACTTGGCATCGGGCATGTAGATGTCGAAGATCCCGTCCAAAAGTCGGAGAGTCTCGACGGAGTCGTAGCCTCCGGAGTTGTAGACGAGAGGGACCGATAGGCCCATCTCCCTCGCCTCAACGACCGCCTCCAGGATCTGGGGGACGAAGTGGGTGGGGGTGACGAAGTTGATGTTGTGGCAGCCGCCACCCTCCAGGCATATCATCATCTCGGCGAGCTTCTTTGCTGAGACCTCCCGCCCTTCGCCCAGCTGGCTGATGTCGTAGTTCTGGCAGAAGACGCAAGAGAGGTTGCACCCGGTCATGAAGATGGTGCCCGAGCCGTGGGCGCCCACCAGGGGCCGCTCCTCGCCGAAGTGGGGGGTGAAGCTCGAAACCTTGGCGAGGCGGCCGCTTCTGCAGCGCCCAAACTCCCCCTCCAGCCTGTTGGCACCGCAGCTCCGGGGGCATACGTCGCATTTTTCCAGTTTGGAAAGGGCGATCTCCGCCCTATCCCGCAGAGTCTCCGGGGGCATCTGGTTGTAGCTCGCCAAGGGAGTGACCTCAAAAGTGGTTTCTTGGAATTACTTCATTTCTGATGGTAAATACTTTTGGCGGTGGTCTGCTGTTGGCTCCAAATCAAACCCCGGCTTTGACTTTGAGCGGCCAGGATACAGAGGGGCATCCCTCGTCGTAGCCATAAGAAAATTAGAAATCCGGATCAAGTCATACGTAATACGTCAGAATACAGGTCAGATCGAAATCCGCATCGAGAGATGATCATGAAGACTAGACCACTTAAGAGAGAGGAGTTCGAAGGCCGCTTCAAAGACGAGATCCTGGAGAGGGGACGAAGGTACTTCGAAGAGGATCGGGTGGACGACCCCATCATCGTCGACGGCGTAGTCAAGGCGAAGGTTCACGGCACCACCACCTACAGCGTCGAGGTCGACTTGGAAGGGATGGAGTTTTACTGCTCCTGCCCCTACTTCGACGATTACGGCAACTGCAAACACCTGGCAGCTCTCCTCTACATGCTGGCCGAAGATCCCGAGGTCGAGTCCCTCGACGAGACGATCAGACTCATCGAGAAGAAGTCCAAAAAGGAGCTCGTCGCCCTTCTGAAAAGCATCCTTCGCGCCGAGCCGAAGTTCAGACATCTTCTGACCGGAGACGTCGGAGACCTCAATAGAGAGGTTCGAGGACTGAAAGACGGGTTCCTCGATGCAGACCCCGACTTATTCGTGGAAAAGGTGGCCACCATGAGACGGCTGATCATGCTCTTCGAAAAGCCGGAATCCCTGAAGCTCCTGAAAGACCTCTTCGTCGAGCTTTACCACATGTACTACGACTTCGGAGGCGTCGAGTTTCTGGAGGACGAGATGTACCTGATCCTGGAGACGATCGCGCCTGAGTTGGAGGAGATGGACGAGACGGACCGCGAGGATCTGATGAGAGACATCCGGGCGATTTACAGAAAGGACGATTCGGTCCTGCAGAGCTTCATGTTCGAGCCGGTGGAGGGGTATCTGTAACAGTGCAGATCAAGTCAGGAGAGAAAAAAAAATACGGGGATCACAGGAACCTGATCCCCTTCGGCATCTCGCCGAACCGCTTTCGGAAAGCTTCGGGCCAGTTCTCAGGGTCGAGCCCCTTCTGGCCTAGGAAGGCGCTCGTCCACCGCTCCAGGCCCACGCCGCTACAGCCGCTCCAGAGCTGCTCATTGCTCTGGGCCTTGACGTTGAAGCCCCGAGGGTACTTGTCGCCGTTGATGGAGAGGTTCTGAAACTCGATCCAGTCGCCGTTGTAGGGGAGGAGCGCCTCGTAGTCGACGGTTCCAGCTCCCGTCATCTCCGAGAGGCCGGATTTGCCCTCCTGGGCCATGAACCAGGGGGTGACCCAGGCCATCCGCCACCGAAGCTCCAGGATCTCCTCGAAGATCTTCGTGTAGCACTCCTTCAGCTTCTCGGCCTCTTCCTTCACCTGATCCTGGGTTCCCATCCAGACGATCTCGATCCGATGGAACTCGTCGACCCTCTCGATCCCGTGAATCCCGCCGCTCTCGTAGCGGTGGCTCGTCCCGGACCGATCGAAGATCCTTATGGGCAGGTCCTCGTTCGGAAGGGTCCTGCCCTGGAAGAAGACCCAGGATGGAGGACACTGGGCGTAGCACATCCCGCCGATGGGGTTGTCGATCTTCTCCTTGACGAGCTCGACGGGAACTTCCCTTGTGACCTTGTAGTGGTCGATCACCTCTTCCCAGTACTCGGGGTCTCTGGTCTTGGGAGGACAGACGTAGTAGATCTCGGGGTAGACGCCCATGGCGTGGCCGCTCTTCTTCCATACGTCCCAGGTGACGAGCTTTGGAAAGATCATCTCCTGGTAGCCAAGAGACTCTATGATCTCCTCGATGACGATCTTCTCCAGCACCCGAAAGAGATGGGTTCCTTCGGGCCCGTAGATCCACTGGCCGCGGCTCGCACCGTGCTTGATCCAGCCCCGGCTCACCATCTCCTCGGTGGGGTCCTTCTCAAACTTCGGCACCCTCGGCTCGCTCTCCCATAAAAGCTCCCAGTGCTCGGCCTTGCCGCCGTACTCCTCGGCCTGGAGCTTCTCGTCCAGGAGGCTTACGATCCTGTCGGGAACCTGGTTTTTCAGGTCCGACTCGTCCACGTCCAAAGAGAGCCTCAATAACCCACCATCGTGTTTCATCTCCTTGACGTGGGGGATCTTGTGGTCTATGGACCGCTCGGACTTGACCAGGATCTCGTACTTCGAGATCTCAATGCCCCTGACCCCGACCCTGTACTTCTTGCCGAGAAGCTCGGCGAGGGGCCTTCTCAGCCTCAGGACCGCGTCGTGGGCCCTCACGTAACGGTCGCTCTCGATTGTAAGGAATATCTCGTCCTTCTCGAGCTTCCAGCCCAACACCCTTGCGCCCTTGCCTTCGGCAGCCCCCTTCTTCAGAATATCGGCCGCGCCCGCGAAGAACTCCTCGACGTCCTTTTTGGCATCGCCGGCATCGGCGCTGAGCCTGAAGCTCGCCTCCAAGTAAAACTTCATCTCCCCACCACTCTGGTCAGTAAATCTTCAGCGATCTTTATGTTCATGATCAGGTCGTCGGCGGTCGCCAGAAGCGTCCCCACCTTTTCGGCGCAAAACTCGACCTCAAACTCACCATCCCTCACCACAACCCTCATCCCCGGCAGGTTGTCGGGGTCCAGGGAACAGGCGACCTCCATCGCCGCCTCGCCCTGAAATTTGAGCCTTGCGCGCATCATCCTTTATGACCCTCGGAAAGCTGCTGGCCCACCACCGCATCGACGTGGCTTATGAACTCCTCTTCGGTCCCCAGGGGGATCGAGGCGCCGCTGGCGACGCTGTGGCCGCCGCCGTGACCGCCGACCTTCTCTGCGCCTTCCTTGAGGGCGACCGAGAGGTCGAGGCCGTTGAATACGAGAAGCCTGTTGCCCCGAGCCGAGATCTTGATCATGTCCTCGACCCTGTTCAAAACGATCATCGGCTTGTCGGCGTAAAGGTAGCGCACGCATAAACCGGATACGACCCCCGCAGCGTCCATATCATCGAGAAGGACGTACCTGATCTTCTCCGTCTCCTGGAGCTTCTCCTGCACGAGCCGGACCTCCGAGAGGGTCTTAGCCTTGTAGTCCTGGTTGATCTTTCTGCACTGTGCGAGGAATGCGGTATCCCTCATGCATAGGGTAAGGGCAAGCCCCGTCTCCTTCATCTTGCCGCAGGAGTTGAGGATCCACATGAACTCGAAGGCGTTCTCGACTACCTCCTTCTTCAGCCTGATCGTCTCCCCGACTACCGAGTCGGCCGCAAAGCTGCCCTGCATCAGAACCTTCAGAACCAGGGCAGTCGAGAGGCGCGAAAGGTCCTTTCCCCTCAATTTGGGAAGGGAGCCTGAAACCCCCAACTCCTCGACGAAGGACCTCGTCTTCTCGGCATCGCCGGTCATCTCCAAAAGAGGGTCGAGGGCGCTGGTGAGGACTGTTTCCAGGGGCCCGTCGTCCATCTTCAGGCCCGGCCTGATCTCCACTATCCCGGCGTTTGCAGCCTCTTCGAGGATCGTCCGGTTCGCCCCGATCATCATCTGCCGGTCGCCCAAAGCCCCCACCAGGGCGAGACCCGCCAGGTCCACGTTCTCCCCCATCTCGCGGACCACGGTGTAGACCGTCCCCGAGGCGGATAGCTCGAACGCCCCGTCCACGCCCGCGAGGTGAGGGTTTACGTGGACGCAGTCGAGCGTTCCCACCGGAGTGTGGTGGTCGAAGACGAAGACCTCGCCATCAATCCGCGATATCAGATGAGGCTTTCCGCTGCCCATGTCGCAGAAGACCACCGGCGGCTCGATGGAGTCGACGAGCGACTGGTCGAGCCTGCTGACCAGGGTGGCCTGAAAGGGGATCCTGGCTCTCTTCAGGGCGCTGCAGATCAGGCCTGCGGAGGTTATCCCGTCGGCATCGTTGTGGGATATTACCCTGACACTCTCACACTGCAAGAGGGAGCCGGCCGCGGACTTTGCCAGCTTCTCCAGCCGTTTCATGTAATGAGCATCTCAGCGGTCTCTGGTTTGTACTGCCAGTTCTGAGGCAGCCGTCCAGTACCGCGGTAGTACTTTGCAAGACGTCTGATCTTGTTCTCGGTGAGCTGGAGCCACCTTCTGTTGTGGATGTCCTTCTTGTTGCTCGCCAGGTGCTTTCTCATGCCGATCGCCTTTCGCATGAGGTTCGCGAGATCCTCGGGGATCTCCGGCACCTCGGCATTCTCCCTAAGGTACCTGGTGAGCTTGGTTCCCAGGATCGGCTTGACGCTGGGCACCCCGTACTGGTCTCGGAGGGTAAGCCCTATCATGGTGGGTGAGATGCCGTTTCCGTAGAGCCTGGTCACGTGCTTTTCCAGCTCCTCTTTGTTCATGTCGCACCACTCGGGTGGCGTTGATCTGAAAGGCGGCCTTGATCTCGAGGACCCCTTTCTTCTGGTGTGCATTCTGGCCATATCAAATCCTCATTATAATCCTAAGTTAGATAAAGGCGAAGGTAAGCATCCCAGCGTACCATGCGATAAAAAGCTTGCGGCCTTCGGGATCGATTCCCTTTCACCTGGATCTCTATAAACCTTCCTGCGGGTTCCATCTCGGTCCTGGATGCTGATATTCTTCTACGACATCAGGATCAACTCACAATCCTTGAACACCCGCCCGATATTCGGATATGGAAATCTCGAAATCCGGACGCGGAAATTCCGGATGATCGCCGACGTGCTGCCCTTATATATACTTCGTCTCCATCTTGGATCATGCTCCCCCCGTTGATGGACCCTTTCTTCTACCTCTTGGGAAAGGCGGTCTTCGTCCTGGCCGCGGCCGTTCTGATGTCTGCGGTCCTCGGCGCGGCCCTCATCGCCTACTCCTTCAAGACCGGCCACTTCTTCATGGCCAGGATCATGCTGATCTTCGTCTGTTTTCTCGAGAGCATGATAAAGAGCATCTTCAGGACCTTGCGGGCCGACGACGCCATCGTCGACGAGGTGGGGATCCTCCTGCGAAACTACATCAACACCGAGAAGTTCGAAGCGGTTCCGATGGATGAGCGGGCGATCTTCCTGCCCCAGTGCCTCCGAAGCGTCGACTGCCCGGCCAAGCTCACCCCAGAGGGCCTTCGGTGTGTCAACTGCGGCAGGTGCAAGGTCGGGCCCGCCAAGGTCTTCGCCGAAGGACTGGGGTACAGGTTCTTCGTGGCTCCGGGGTCCAGCGTCATAAAGAGGATGATCAAAAAGTACCATCCTCGGGCGATCGTCGGCGTCGGCTGCGATATGGAGATCAAGGAGGGCGTCGACCTCTGCCACGGCTATGACATCCCGGCGATAGGCGTCCCCCTTCTGACCAACGGCTGCGTCTCCACCACCCTCGAATGGGACCGGTTTTACGACGTAATATCAGACCACCAGGCCTCCGCCCCGACAGACGAGGACGAAGATCTGACGATCAGGATCTGCGAGGGCGAGCCCGGCAGAACCTGAAGAACGGGTTTTTTCTATTCGAGACGCTAAAAGCGTCCCGGATCGACGAAGCCGGATCGATGAAGTCCGACACACTGTGGGCATCGAGCGGCTCGACCCCAAAAGCCGCCCGATTTTTTTGGGATAAGATTCCTTTCCGCCAGCGGGATCTAGGTCCCCGTCCTCTCCTCCAGAGCCCTTATGACATCGCCGAGCCGGTCGATCTCCTCGCCGTAGCCCGACCAGTTCCCGGTCCGGAGCTCTTCCTGGGCGGACCTGTATAAAGTTCCCGCCTCGCCGATCAGCTCCGCCGTGCTCAGATCTTCCCTCTCCCCGGCGGCGGCCGCCCTGGGGGCCGCCTCGGGCGCGAACTCGAATA
>CAZNGI010000023.1:0-20991 GCA_964572505.1 uncultured Methanotrichaceae archaeon
TGATGCTTGCAGACCACCGCGGGCCGATACAGCTTTGATTTACAGGTACACGCCGTTAACGTGGTCTGATAATACCCGCGCCCGTCGCTGGATTTGATGAATCCGGTTATCTCGGAAAATCCCAACTCCTCGCCGAAGATGCAGACTTTAGGGAGGTTATCGCCCTCGCCACTCCAGCCAGCGCGCCGCGCCAGGTATTCGACGCCTTCCACCGCGTTCAAGCCGTCGGGAAGATCGCCCGCGTCCGCCTCCTTTAGTATACTTTCGCACATTTGAGTTCACCGATACCATATAGGCAATATTACTATTTTAAACTATCGGTTACTAGAATTTAGTAAAACGGACGCAAGATACAAATACCATAGGCGAGATAAGAAGGACCATGCAAGCAACTGTCAGAGTGACCCGGAACGGTCAGGTATCGATACCTAACACCGTAAGAGATGTTATGGGAATCGAGGAGGGTGATGTGATAACCATAGACGTCCTCAGCATCGTTAGAAGAGCAAGTGAAAGCAGAGAACAGGGAAACTATGAAGCCCCTGCCCCCGCTTAACGACATTTTAGCGGTGAACTCAAATGTCAGATAGAACTAGTCAGCCTAAGGCTTATGAAGTTGCCGATAGTGACCATGACCAAATCGTACCGGTCGCATCACCCGGCCTCCTCCTCAGCCAGATCTTAGAACGCTTGGAACTCCTCGAAGAGAGGGACCGCCTCAGGGAGGAGGAGGTAGCCGAACTCCGAGAGGAGAACGCCAGGAAAGACGAGAGGATCGCCGTCCTCGAGGATCGGATCGCCGAACATGAAGGTCTCGATGGGAGGGAGAGGGCCCTCGCCCTTCAGAGGATCGCCAAACTGGAGACACCGGCCCCAGCCATCAGCCAGAAGACCGCCTCCAGCCACATAGACCGCCTATTCTCGGAGATGCGCCGTCTAGGGCTAAAACAAGCCACCGTGAAAGACGCCGCTCGCCTACTCGGAGTCAGCAAAACGGCGATCAACAACATAAAGTCGTATCTTGCGGCCGATTCCCGTTTTGTGGTCCTGGTAGATCCTCACCACAGGCAGCGCCATCTTATCAGATTAGTTTAGGGAGATAAACCGCAAACTTTTCGGTTTTCGGTTTTCAGAACAAATCGCTAGCGGCTAAAAAACGATCTATCAGATGTGACGGTCATCTGATAAAATATAGTATAGTCTAATCGGAGATATAGATATAGTATAAGAGAATATATATAAGCAATAGATCTTTTACGGTATGTAGCTCTTTATTCGCATAACCGAAAACCGAAAACATGTTCGGTTTAAAATCGACTCTCTTCTCCGAAAAGTTGTGATTCTTCGTGCTTTCCATTTTAGTTATGTGACTGTCGGGCCGTTTTTGGTTGAGAGAGTCACATAACTAAGCCGCCGTGGCCCTCCACCCCTCGCCCCTCGCCTCACTTCTCCAGCTCGCCCGTCGCGATCATAGCCTTGATCCTCTCGCCCGTCGTCGTCCTCGGATAACCGATCCGTCGCGCAATCGCGGCCGGTGATCGCTCGCCCGCCACCCACAGCCGCTTTATCTCCTCTAAAGCTTCTTGATTCTCGGCTAGTTTGGGTCTTTCGTCCGGTGGGTGAATGATTCTAGGGTCCTTCGTCTCTTCGTCCATGTAGTCCCATGTCTTCAAATCCACAGCGGCCGATAGCGTTTTGGTTGCATAAGCTTTTACGGTCAATCCCTCTTTAGCTGCCATGATCTTTAGAGCTTTATGGAGATTTGAGCTTACTTCTATTCGATATTTTTTAGCCATAATATCCTTAGATTTTAGGTCTCAAAAGGTATTTATACTTTTGGCGCTATGATCAAAATATGATATCTGAGGTCCGGATCTTCTCGGGACGGGCTGGCGGTCTGGAGATGCCCATCGAGGCCCGGGAAGCTCTCCATCTCCGAGACGGCGATCAGGTCGAGGTCGTGATCCGCAAAAAAAAGCCGAAGTCGAAAATGACGCCCGAGGCATTCGACAGGATGATTTCCGCGATGGCACGCGAAAAACTTTTTATCCGCTCAAATATGATTTTCTGAATTGTGGAGTAAACGCTAGGTGGCGGAGGGGGAGGGGCAACGCCCATTAACTCCCCCTCCGTTCTCATCGCTTCACGCCCTTCGTCCGGTTGGTTCTTCGGGTTACTATCCTAAGATTTCTTTTACTGTTAGATCCACCCTTGGAAAGAGGGACCTTGTGGTCGACCTCTCGCGAGTCTCCGACCTTCAGCCCCATTTTCCGCCTCGCCGCGTTTCGCATGTCCCGCTTTTTGATCTGCTCGGGCTTGCCGTGGAAGTCCCGGTATTCTTTCTTATAGTCCCGCTGCTTAGCGGTTTTGGTTTTGGATCGGCTTTTGCCCCCGGACCTTCTCGGCTTAATCGTGATATGCCCCCTTCGAATCGGTCGAATATCCGAGTACACATCTGCAATTAATTGCCTCGTAACCTGGCCCGTCACCTGGAAACATCGGCCTTCCACCATACGGAAACGGCTCATCGAGTCGGACCTTCACACCATCTCTTTTTATATGAAGTGCCCTTGAAGACCCATCGCTTATACAATCCCAAACTTTGTATTTGTAGATGCCACGCTCTAACTCTTTCTCGATTTTGGAGCCGTTGATTGCGGTATTCGTCTCGGTCCGCCCTATCCGCCGAGCCCGCGCAGGGCTACAGAGTGGCGAATTTTCGAGAAGTTTGACCGCCTGGCGTTCATGAACGGGCCAGTTATCGATGAATAGCTTCCTCATATACTTGATATCAGTGTCGGCCATGTTACCGGCCAGTTTGTTCATACCGTGATTTTTGAAATAATTTCGACCTCGAAGAGACGGGATCTCCTCCAGGACGACAGGGAAAAAGGAAGCCGACGCCCTCGCCAGGGTTCGCCTCAGAGGAGTCCCGAGGGCCAGGGTTACATAGACTTCCGGGTCTTTTTCGGCCTGTCTCTCCGCCCAGTAGAAGTATCCAGCCTTCCGCAAGCTCTTGATTGAAGGCGCTACTATCCTGAAAAGCGCAGTTACCGCCGCCTCGTCATCCATCAGATCACCTCAAAAAAGAGGAGAAGAGCCCGTCTAAGGCAGGCTGTAAGCCTCGATCGTCCCGGCGATATTTGTGCCAGTCGTGTCGGTCACATCGAGATGGATCGTTCCGTCACTCTGTAAATATCTTGCTGTCTCAATGGGCCCGATAACAAGCTCGTTGGTAGCAACTACGTTGCCCCCTCGTACCAGATCGCCCAGACTCTTTCTGAAAGCAGGATGAGCGGTTCCGGCCTTGAGGGTGATCGCGCCACCGGTCCCCGTCCCCGCCGAGATGTGGACGAGGATAAGCAGCCGCTTGAAGTTCGCCCCGGCTGCGATGACGTGATGGTTTCCCTTATCGAGCGTGTCCGGGGTTTCTCTGTCAGCCCACACGCCCGAAAGCTCGTTTACCGTAATTTCAGATCTTACCATAATCTATCCCTCCTCAGCTCGGCGCGCAGGTCAGAACGCAAAGACAGTCCGGCTCTATAACTTTCGCCCCGTAGCAATGCAAGCCACGAAGGGCGTCGGCGAAGAACTTCTCGGGCCTGTAGCCCTCAACGTCGTTCACGGAGTCGGCGAAAGTACACGCCCGCGCCACCCCGGCCACGACCTTGTAATGGTCCCCCGTATCGTTAGGCACGTTGTTACTCTGCAAAATCGAGAAGCCGAATAGCTTCGCAATCTCGCCGTTTAGCATCACGCCCTCAACACCGGACCACGACGGGTTAACGATCGCCTCCTCCTGGAGCAGCCACTTGACCACCCACGGAGGGACGACGACAAACCGGCCCTCGGCGGGTACGTTGTCTTCGTCAAGAAGTTGTTTGACCTCAAGCAGCTCCTCGGTCACTATATCGGTCGTTCCGTCGAAGATTTTGTCGGTCCCATCGGCCCCAACCGCGTTCCCGGCCTGAGCGGCCATGATACCGACTATGTACTGGTCTGCAACGTCAGCCAGCCGATAAGCCGCGTCTCTCGTTGCTGATTCCATCAGGGCGACGTTCATCTGAGCCTTGTCGATGTCCTCGATTCTGAAATTGAAGTACTTCGCCTGCTCGATTTCGAGCGTGGTAGAGGCGTCGTCAAGCTCTTCAGGGTCGCCTATGCCCGCGCTTCTGTCGTAATTATCGACCGTTACAGGGCCGTGGGCGGTGATCCTCACGGTGTCGCCCTTTCCCTTGATGTCGCCTTCGAAGTCTCGGTTGATAACCCCGGCCTGTCCATAGACCATGCTCTTCTGTAAGTTCTGGAGAATCTGGGCGCTCCAGATCTCCCCTATGAAATTCGTTATTGCCATGTTTCACTAACCCCCGTTAGCGTTTTAACTATCCCCTCGAAAGACTCCCATCTTTCAACTGAGCCGAGATTTGAGGCCAGTTTGCGGTGATCTCCTCGGGCTTCATCGCCTTGACCTCGGCTCGAGTGAGCGGTCGCTTCGGCCCGCCCGGTGGTGCGGTTCCGCTCCCCACAGCCGGCCCCGGCCCCAGGCTCTCGGCGAGCCGCTTCGCGTCTGCGAGAAGCTCCTCCTCGGTCTCCCCCTGGAGGCGGTCTATCAGCCCTTCGGGAAGGCCCGCCTTCTTTGCGATCTCGGTTCTCTGAGCCTTCAGCTCGGAGTCTTTCAGCTTCCCGCCCTGAGTCTCGATTTGAGACTTCAGCTCGGTATTTTCCGCCTTCAGAGAGGCGTGAGCGGCCCTTAGGCCCTCGTTTTCGGTCTTGATCGTGTCGTAGTCGGCATATTTCGCCTTCTGCCGATCAAGTCTCTTCTGCACAAGATTGTTAACGTCTTGCGCTGTAAATTTCTTATCTCCTTCCGCCATAGCGTAATTAACCCCCGGATTTTACGCTTCCGTAAGCTGGTTCTTAGATAATCGTGAAATCAGTCCTTCCAAAAGTCTTCGATCGCATCCCCTACTTCTTCAATAAGATCATCTGCGATCCGGTCGATCTCCTCGTCGTATGTCTTCCGTATGAACGACCGTTCGGGAATCGTGCCGTCCTTCGTCCCGAACTCGTGAGACGGCGCGTACTCGAGGACCGTCTCGTCGAAGATGCCCACCTCGCCCACCACCCCGGACCCCTCGGGCCTCACCTGATGGGCCACAGCGTCCCTCATGTCGCCGGTGATGATGAGCATCTTCTCTTTCCGGATCTTCTGCTTGCGGGCCGCGGTACGGCGGGCCAGGGGTGGCCAGGAGCTATCCCCGCGGTTGATCTTCGCTCTTACCTTCTGTTCCAGGTCCTCGCACGCATGTTCTACAGCCTCGCCTATCCTTCGGGCGGTCTGAGTCTCTGGTTTTGCCATGTCCACCACCTCACACGAAATTGTAACTCGTCTCTCTTTGCTCCTCAGATATTTTGGACTCTTCCCAATCGAGGTCGGCCTCACTTGCGTCAGGGTCAAGCCTGGCGAGTGCAGAGCGTATACTCGTCAAGCTCGCAGACTTCCTGAGCTGCTCCACCTGCGCGGCCTCGACGGGATCGGCGGGAAGGGCGCTTCGCCACTCGATGGTGAGGTTAGTCAGCTGCTCGGCCCCCCCCGGGAACCTGGAGACGACCTCCAGCCGGGCGCATAGCCTCAAAGCCTCCAGAAGGGGCCTCTTCGCCCTCGTCCTCAGTCTCGCCACCTTCGCCAACGTCGGGATAGCCAGCCGCTTAAGGGCGCTTCCGGACTCGGCGAGCCCGTTCTTTGTGTCGCCCAACAGGGCCGGCGAGATTTCCCCGAGTGCCATAAGCTCCGACTTGATCTCATCAATCTGGCTAAAATTATTTTGGAGGCTAGCGTCCCATGTCATGTACTGAGGGAGCTGCTTCTCAGCGTTCGCCAGGATGTACCGGCCGCCCCCGATCTCGATCTCCTCCATAACAGGCTCGCCGGTCTCGGGGTCCAGGGTCACGCCCTCGACGGGCAGGACCATGTTGGGGTCGCTGAATTTATCTAAAGTCCTCGAGGTCCTGATAAGGCGCTTCTCGAGCTCTCGGACCAGATTTTCGATTGACAGATAGTCGTCGAGCCCGTAGATACCATTGGAGGCGAGGAGGCCGGCCACCGGGACCACAAGGAAGCCGTCGATCCCTGTCTTTATCTCGCCCTCCATCCCGGCGTACCGCTCGAGGGCGCTGATCGGGATCTCGCTTGCGATCGCCGCCCCGCTATCGAGCCGGAAGAGCCGGTTCTCGATGGTTCCGGGCTTGTGGACTTCGACTCGGAGATAACCCCTCTGAACATGGTCTTCGTACTGGCTAAAGTTATAGGCGATGACGTGGGCGTCGACCTGTCGCCCATCGTCAGGCGAGACCACCGGATACCAGTAGCGGGGATCGACACGCTCGATGATCCCGCCCCGTTTTGGATCGAACCGGACCTTCAAGAGCCCGTTACCGAACTTTAAAATATCGCAAAAGATATCATAGACGAGAAGATCGAAATCGTTAGCCTCGGCGATCCTATCGAGGACGTCCTGGTTGTCGGCGAAAAGCCGCAACGGTGAAGCCAAATCGCATATCAGCGTGGTCGATCTCTTGAACCAGTTGACGTTAATCTGGCTCATTTCGTCGCTTGTCAGCAGGTCTGGAAACGCGAGATCGTGATCGCCCTCGAAAAGCAATACGCATCTATTGTATCGGTCGATCCGCGCCTTCTCTGAGGTGGGCGGCCATCGCCGACCTTGCTCCAAGAATGAAAAATCTGTGAGTGTCAATTTATTGCTCCTCCTCCCTTCTTGAAAATATAATTAGCAGCGTATCTTAGTGAGTCCAAAAGATCATCCTTGTCTTTGACGGGCGCGTCCTCGCCCCGGGCGGTGGCTTTCGGATCCCATCGGTAGCCTTCCAGCTCCTCAATGAGCCGGGGACATGCAGGGCCTACGATCTTCAGGGCCCCGGTGGCCAGAGCCGAGGAGATCCTGCCTATACTGTCTAAAACGCTGTTATCCGCCCCCCGGACCCGCTCCACCTTGTCAGCCTTGAGCTGGTTGATGAAGCCCCGGGCCGATGGGTCGACCAGTATCGCGCTCGGATACTTCCCGCCGATGAACGCCCCGAGGTCTTTCGAGAGCCTGGCGTTCGTCCGGTCACTCTCTCGATACTCATCGATGGTATACCAGGCAGGGCCCCACCGGCCGAGCTTCAGGAACGCCGAGGGGTGGGTCTGGCCGTAGTCAATACCGATAACAAGCGCTTTCATGGGCCCGTCTGGAGGGCGAGGGACTACGTGAGCGGATCTATCGAAATGAGGGAATACCGCGCCTTCGGCCATCACCCACAGGCCCTCGATGTACCTCTGATAGAATAGGCTCGAAGGCGGGCCGAACTGGCGTTTCAGCTCTTCGACGTACCGAGGATCCAGCCAGGGATTATCTTCGAGATGGAACCACCACGTTCTGAGATCGAGCTCGCCCTCCCGGTCGATCCATCGCTTTTTGAGATAATGGGCTGGAGGGCCCGGGTTCGTTGTCAGGAAAAGCTGAGCTTCGGGCTCTGAGAGTCTGGTCGTTAACATGTTAAAGAACGATTCAGGGCAAAGGGACCCCTCATCGACGTATGCCTTTTCGAGGGTCTCGCCTTCGATCTTCTGATAGGCTGCCTCGTCGTTGGCGCCCTCTACCCAACATTCCCGCCCGTAGATCCAAACCCGCTTGAGAGATCGCTTATAGAGGTAGTTCTGAGGGCCAACGAGCCGCCCGATGGGGACCAGGACGTTTCTCTCTAAGGCGCCTAGGGTCTTCCCCACCATCAGAAGGTTGCCGCCCTCGGAGGCCTCTTGGATGGTCCTCAGCCATCTGACATTGGCGCCGACGGTCTTCGCGCTCCTCACCGCACCGTGAGCCAAGTTCACCCGGGCGTCCGAGTGAAGGCAGAAGTCGCGCTGTTTGCCTACGGGAACCTGGAAGCTCACGGCCTCGCCTCCTTCAACGCCCGGATCCTGGAGAGGGTCGTCTCCAGGTTGACGATGAGAGCCGAGGCCTGGGCTTCGAGCTCGGCGAGCTCCCCCAGCTCGATGATGTCGGCAACGGTCCTCAAGTCCCCACCTCCTCTTGGCCCATCTTCTCAAACAAAATACGGATCTCCCCGCCCCGCGCCGTCGGGTCGGTGGATTCTTCCAGCCGCCGCTTATCGATCCAGATCGCTGAGGCCATTGCCAGGGCTTGAAGATCTCTTGCATTATCACATGTTTTCAGAAGAGTAGCAACTTTATCGAGGCCTTCGCCTACCAGCTTGATCCTGGCCTCGGAAGCGTAACAGGACTTGGCGATCGCTGCCTTTTTCGTTGCTGAACGTTCAAGGTCGAGCCCATTTCTCGCCGCAACGTTGGATATAGTCCCTGTGGCCCTCTGGAACTCTTCGGCAACGTCCCGGACGGATCGCCCCGCCTCCAGCGCCTCGAGGATCTCGGCCTCCTCTGGCCCGCCGACGGGGGTGCCTTTAGTCACCTAAAGCCACCCCGTAAGAAGAGGAGCGCAGCCGCCTGTCGTTGACGGCCGCAGTTGGTTTGGCTGATTTGGGCCGGTGGAAGGCCCGGACCATCGGGAAGGGGGGAAGAGACGGGGGCGGGGTCATCGTCGAGGATAGCTCCGAGGCGGCTCGACCTCGGGAAGGCGATACAATAGCAGCCCCCCGAGATCAAGCGATGGCCGGGACGAGACGCCGCCCCCCCTGTGAAGGCGATAAAGAGCTTTTGATGCCGCTAATTGCGTTGTCCTGGAATTGATCGCTTGCATACGATTATAGATCTCAGGAAACGTAAGCTCTTCACCGGATCGTAAAATTTGGATTATCTCGTTTTGAGTAGGTGGCATTTTGTACCATCTCCGAGATGTGATTTTGACGTAATCTCTCCCCGGATTATAGTTATCACTTCTAGTATATAAAGCTTTGGACGGAAAGGTAAATTTTTAGGATGTTATGGACAGATGGGAAAGACGTACTCGATTTTAGGTGGAGTAACAAGTTTCTATAAGATCGTAGCCACAAGGGGTACATGTACCATGTACCCCTTGATCTCAGATTGAGGGGGGCCCTCAGATGAATGACGTTTTAGTAAAATCAGATTGATTTGAAATCAAGTTGAGTTGAGTTAGTATACTTCGTATACTAACTACGTGTATACTACCCGTGACCTAGTCTTTACTTAATACTATATATACTTAACTAACAAAGAATTTATGAAGTACGGCATATAACTAATATTATAAATGTGTCGATTTTGATGAACGTTGAAGGCTCACGAGACCCCCCTCAATCTGAGATCAAGGGGTACATGGTACATGTACCCCTTGTGGCTACGATCAAATAAAAAAGTAATACTGGATTAAACCTTAGCTCCTCTCCAGTCAACATCCTGTCCCGCTAGCCAGACAAATTCCCCTTTTAGTCCTGCTAGATTGCGATATTCCCAAATCCAGTTCTTAACGTGGCCAGGACACCGCTTGACCTCAAACCTAGAATCTCGTTTTAGATGCCATTTCAAAGTCTTCATCTGTCGATCTGTAAGCGTCTTACCATCGAGACCCTTTAGTTTCTTCTGAATCCAAGAGACGTATAGCGGAGCGTTTTCGTTCTTCGTGAGGGTGTTCAGGAGAGCACCTATCCTTAACTCAGTCGCTTCACCGGGACTCTGTCCATATTCAAACCGATCTACCATCTTGACAAGAGGCTCTTTGTATATTCCCAAACTACCGATGGTCTCATCTCGATTTTTGTACTGCCGCCTTTTTGCATCTAAGATATACTCTCGCAGCTCATCATTTGAATCGATCGCAGCATAGATGCTGGGGTCCATGATGTCCACCGCTTCCCGAAGCTTGCGGTTCTCCTCATCGAGTTCCGCAACGGTTTCCTTCAGCTCGGCAATCTCCTTAACAAACTTGTTAACGCGTTGCCCTTGCGCCCTCAGTTCCAATAATTCTCTGAGGATACAGCTCAAACCGTCGCGCACGAATCCATCTGGTAACGGTTCTCCTCCGAACTCCTCAAGAGATTTGAGAAATGTTTCAGGGCCGGACTCGTCGAAAAGCGGGTTATAAAGATCTTCCGCCTCTGAATTAAAAGCAGAGCCGTCACCGTTGCTGTTTTCAGTAGCCGAACGGCTTGCCGAAAGGCTTATTATCTCGTCTGCTGTAGTACTCATAGCAAAATTCCCTCCCCGAACTCTTCCAAGATCCCCATCCGGGAAGAGTTTGGGAGCCCCTTTTGGGGCCTCGATTTCTATCCTATAAATGCGGTCGATGCTTATATAGCTTCCATTCTAACACTAATCTTTTTAGTAAGTGATGACCGCAGCATGGCTTATATGTGATCGGACCTTATTAGATTACGTCAAAACTGAGGAGACCTCTCGAAATGATCGAACCGCCCATCAGAACCACATTGCGGAGACGGCGGGCGAGATAGGTCTTCGTCACGACGACCGCGGACCCGTGCCGTCCTCGAAAAGCACCTGGAACGGGTCCACCATTTTCCTTCTTGTCCTTGCATATATAAACCGAAATCAAACTTTTATCCTCATTGTCCTGTAGCAAGACTTTTATACGATGCCGCCGTATATCTGTTTGGCGATTGCTTTCGGGCAATTGACTAAAATCTACGTGCTGAGAACCAGCACGCCGATCACGTCAACGTAGTCGGTCGCTGCGGTCGTCTCGCAGCTCACCGCGAACCCTGGCGGCCTTGTTGCCGCAATATGCCACCGTCTGGGGGTTGGTCGCCCTGACGGTGCCATGCAGTTATTTTTTTCTGAAGTAACCACCACAAAATAGCCTCTTTTCCTCGTTTTCCATCGATTTGGTAAGATCCGGTTCTATCTTTTTTCATCCACCACGCCGCTATATATCGATTTTTATCATAGCCGAATTATGGCACTCATCGCCCGATGCTGGTTTTTGTGGCGACCTCCAGCCATGTACGGGAAACCGTGACGCGAAAAGGCCTGTTTTGTCAACTCGATTATTACATAGACTCAGTGAATAGCCGCCAGCTGGCGCGCACACCCATGATTAACGGCCCGAAGTAGTCAGCCAAAAGACCCCCTCCACAGAACCGCCACCGGACGGGCTCGCCTCGGAGGGGGCGGTGAGGGGCGAAAGGTTACGCTCCAGCATAGCGCCGAATTTCTTATGTAACCCATTTACCCATAACGCCCCTTTCGGTTACATAAGAAAGCCGCCACTGGAGAAGATCGCCGGAAAAGATACCCGGATATCGCCACAAGCCCCCAGGCACCCCGTAGCGCCCCCGCACATCGAGAAGAGGAGACGAGACGGGCCAATATCATCGGACGACAGAAAGAACGGGCCTCTAATCGCTTCTGGTAAAGATTACTATCGGAAAATAAAAGAGAGAGGGGAGAGGAGACGGTTAAGCTCCTCCTCGATCCTGAGTTGTTTATGAAATCTATCCAGCGCGTGACGGACGGCCCGGGCCCTCCTCTCACGCCTTCGCATCATCCGGCCGTGTGTCATTTTGGGGCCTCCAGGCTCTTCAGCCACGTATCAAAATCCTGCGTCACGGCCTCGCACTGCGAATCGATCCACCGGCCCGTATATTCAGGGTACTCTTGGAGAACCATCTCCAAGATCGCCCAAACCTGATTTATCGAGAGTCGGTGCTTCATCCCTCCACCGCCGCGGGGAGATTGAAGCCCTTTGACCTGGAGAGAGTCGGTGCCTTCGCCGCCTCCTCTCGCCGCTCTGCATTTCTGGCGGCTATCCTCGCCCGCCGCGTCTCCAAATCATCCGAGGTCATCGTTGGGGGCTTCCATCGCGCGCCGGGCCGTACCGGATATGGGAGCTGCTCGGGCCGACGGATCGCCAGCTCCACATGCGCGGGGAGTCGGTCGCCCCGCTTGCTGAGGGCCTCGCCGAGGGCCTTCTGATGCTTGCAGACCACCGCGGGCCGATACAGCTTTGATTTACAGGTACACGCCGTTAACGTGGTCTGATAATACCCGCGCCCGTCGCTGGATTTGATGAATCCGGTTATCTCGGAAAATCCCAACTCCTCGCCGAAGATGCAGACTTTAGGGAGGTTATCGCCCTCGCCACTCCAGCCAGCGCGCCGCGCCAGGTATTCGACGCCTTCCACCGCGTTCAAGCCGTCGGGAAGATCGCCCGCGTCCGCCTCCTTTAGTATACTTTCGCACATTTGAGTTCACCGATACCATATAGGCAATATTACTATTTTAAACTATCGGTTACTAGAATTTAGTAAAACGGACGCAAGATACAAATACCATAGGCGAGATAAGAAGGACCATGCAAGCAACTGTCAGAGTGACCCGGAACGGTCAGGTATCGATACCTAACACCGTAAGAGATGTTATGGGAATCGAGGAGGGTGATGTGATAACCATAGACGTCCTCAGCATCGTTAGAAGAGCAAGTGAAAGCAGAGAACAGGGAAACTATGAAGCCCCTGCCCCCGCTTAACGACATTTTAGCGGTGAACTCAAATGTCAGATAGAACTAGTCAGCCTAAGGCTTATGAAGTTGCCGATAGTGACCATGACCAAATCGTACCGGTCGCATCACCCGGCCTCCTCCTCAGCCAGATCTTAGAACGCTTGGAACTCCTCGAAGAGAGGGACCGCCTCAGGGAGGAGGAGGTAGCCGAACTCCGAGAGGAGAACGCCAGGAAAGACGAGAGGATCGCCGTCCTCGAGGATCGGATCGCCGAACATGAAGGTCTCGATGGGAGGGAGAGGGCCCTCGCCCTTCAGAGGATCGCCAAACTGGAGACACCGGCCCCAGCCATCAGCCAGAAGACCGCCTCCAGCCACATAGACCGCCTATTCTCGGAGATGCGCCGTCTAGGGCTAAAACAAGCCACCGTGAAAGACGCCGCTCGCCTACTCGGAGTCAGCAAAACGGCGATCAACAACATAAAGTCGTATCTTGCGGCCGATTCCCGTTTTGTGGTCCTGGTAGATCCTCACCACAGGCAGCGCCATCTTATCAGATTAGTTTAGGGAGATAAACCGCAAACTTTTCGGTTTTCGGTTTTCAGAACAAATCGCTAGCGGCTAAAAAACGATCTATCAGATGTGACGGTCATCTGATAAAATATAGTATAGTCTAATCGGAGATATAGATATAGTATAAGAGAATATATATAAGCAATAGATCTTTTACGGTATGTAGCTCTTTATTCGCATAACCGAAAACCGAAAACATGTTCGGTTTAAAATCGACTCTCTTCTCCGAAAAGTTGTGATTCTTCGTGCTTTCCATTTTAGTTATGTGACTGTCGGGCCGTTTTTGGTTGAGAGAGTCACATAACTAAGCCGCCGTGGCCCTCCACCCCTCGCCCCTCGCCTCACTTCTCCAGCTCGCCCGTCGCGATCATAGCCTTGATCCTCTCGCCCGTCGTCGTCCTCGGATAACCGATCCGTCGCGCAATCGCGGCCGGTGATCGCTCGCCCGCCACCCACAGCCGCTTTATCTCCTCTAAAGCTTCTTGATTCTCGGCTAGTTTGGGTCTTTCGTCCGGTGGGTGAATGATTCTAGGGTCCTTCGTCTCTTCGTCCATGTAGTCCCATGTCTTCAAATCCACAGCGGCCGATAGCGTTTTGGTTGCATAAGCTTTTACGGTCAATCCCTCTTTAGCTGCCATGATCTTTAGAGCTTTATGGAGATTTGAGCTTACTTCTATTCGATATTTTTTAGCCATAATATCCTTAGATTTTAGGTCTCAAAAGGTATTTATACTTTTGGCGCTATGATCAAAATATGATATCTGAGGTCCGGATCTTCTCGGGACGGGCTGGCGGTCTGGAGATGCCCATCGAGGCCCGGGAAGCTCTCCATCTCCGAGACGGCGATCAGGTCGAGGTCGTGATCCGCAAAAAAAAGCCGAAGTCGAAAATGACGCCCGAGGCATTCGACAGGATGATTTCCGCGATGGCACGCGAAAAACTTTTTATCCGCTCAAATATGATTTTCTGAATTGTGGAGTAAACGCTAGGTGGCGGAGGGGGAGGGGCAACGCCCATTAACTCCCCCTCCGTTCTCATCGCTTCACGCCCTTCGTCCGGTTGGTTCTTCGGGTTACTATCCTAAGATTTCTTTTACTGTTAGATCCACCCTTGGAAAGAGGGACCTTGTGGTCGACCTCTCGCGAGTCTCCGACCTTCAGCCCCATTTTCCGCCTCGCCGCGTTTCGCATGTCCCGCTTTTTGATCTGCTCGGGCTTGCCGTGGAAGTCCCGGTATTCTTTCTTATAGTCCCGCTGCTTAGCGGTTTTGGTTTTGGATCGGCTTTTGCCCCCGGACCTTCTCGGCTTAATCGTGATATGCCCCCTTCGAATCGGTCGAATATCCGAGTACACATCTGCAATTAATTGCCTCGTAACCTGGCCCGTCACCTGGAAACATCGGCCTTCCACCATACGGAAACGGCTCATCGAGTCGGACCTTCACACCATCTCTTTTTATATGAAGTGCCCTTGAAGACCCATCGCTTATACAATCCCAAACTTTGTATTTGTAGATGCCACGCTCTAACTCTTTCTCGATTTTGGAGCCGTTGATTGCGGTATTCGTCTCGGTCCGCCCTATCCGCCGAGCCCGCGCAGGGCTACAGAGTGGCGAATTTTCGAGAAGTTTGACCGCCTGGCGTTCATGAACGGGCCAGTTATCGATGAATAGCTTCCTCATATACTTGATATCAGTGTCGGCCATGTTACCGGCCAGTTTGTTCATACCGTGATTTTTGAAATAATTTCGACCTCGAAGAGACGGGATCTCCTCCAGGACGACAGGGAAAAAGGAAGCCGACGCCCTCGCCAGGGTTCGCCTCAGAGGAGTCCCGAGGGCCAGGGTTACATAGACTTCCGGGTCTTTTTCGGCCTGTCTCTCCGCCCAGTAGAAGTATCCAGCCTTCCGCAAGCTCTTGATTGAAGGCGCTACTATCCTGAAAAGCGCAGTTACCGCCGCCTCGTCATCCATCAGATCACCTCAAAAAAGAGGAGAAGAGCCCGTCTAAGGCAGGCTGTAAGCCTCGATCGTCCCGGCGATATTTGTGCCAGTCGTGTCGGTCACATCGAGATGGATCGTTCCGTCACTCTGTAAATATCTTGCTGTCTCAATGGGCCCGATAACAAGCTCGTTGGTAGCAACTACGTTGCCCCCTCGTACCAGATCGCCCAGACTCTTTCTGAAAGCAGGATGAGCGGTTCCGGCCTTGAGGGTGATCGCGCCACCGGTCCCCGTCCCCGCCGAGATGTGGACGAGGATAAGCAGCCGCTTGAAGTTCGCCCCGGCTGCGATGACGTGATGGTTTCCCTTATCGAGCGTGTCCGGGGTTTCTCTGTCAGCCCACACGCCCGAAAGCTCGTTTACCGTAATTTCAGATCTTACCATAATCTATCCCTCCTCAGCTCGGCGCGCAGGTCAGAACGCAAAGACAGTCCGGCTCTATAACTTTCGCCCCGTAGCAATGCAAGCCACGAAGGGCGTCGGCGAAGAACTTCTCGGGCCTGTAGCCCTCAACGTCGTTCACGGAGTCGGCGAAAGTACACGCCCGCGCCACCCCGGCCACGACCTTGTAATGGTCCCCCGTATCGTTAGGCACGTTGTTACTCTGCAAAATCGAGAAGCCGAATAGCTTCGCAATCTCGCCGTTTAGCATCACGCCCTCAACACCGGACCACGACGGGTTAACGATCGCCTCCTCCTGGAGCAGCCACTTGACCACCCACGGAGGGACGACGACAAACCGGCCCTCGGCGGGTACGTTGTCTTCGTCAAGAAGTTGTTTGACCTCAAGCAGCTCCTCGGTCACTATATCGGTCGTTCCGTCGAAGATTTTGTCGGTCCCATCGGCCCCAACCGCGTTCCCGGCCTGAGCGGCCATGATACCGACTATGTACTGGTCTGCAACGTCAGCCAGCCGATAAGCCGCGTCTCTCGTTGCTGATTCCATCAGGGCGACGTTCATCTGAGCCTTGTCGATGTCCTCGATTCTGAAATTGAAGTACTTCGCCTGCTCGATTTCGAGCGTGGTAGAGGCGTCGTCAAGCTCTTCAGGGTCGCCTATGCCCGCGCTTCTGTCGTAATTATCGACCGTTACAGGGCCGTGGGCGGTGATCCTCACGGTGTCGCCCTTTCCCTTGATGTCGCCTTCGAAGTCTCGGTTGATAACCCCGGCCTGTCCATAGACCATGCTCTTCTGTAAGTTCTGGAGAATCTGGGCGCTCCAGATCTCCCCTATGAAATTCGTTATTGCCATGTTTCACTAACCCCCGTTAGCGTTTTAACTATCCCCTCGAAAGACTCCCATCTTTCAACTGAGCCGAGATTTGAGGCCAGTTTGCGGTGATCTCCTCGGGCTTCATCGCCTTGACCTCGGCTCGAGTGAGCGGTCGCTTCGGCCCGCCCGGTGGTGCGGTTCCGCTCCCCACAGCCGGCCCCGGCCCCAGGCTCTCGGCGAGCCGCTTCGCGTCTGCGAGAAGCTCCTCCTCGGTCTCCCCCTGGAGGCGGTCTATCAGCCCTTCGGGAAGGCCCGCCTTCTTTGCGATCTCGGTTCTCTGAGCCTTCAGCTCGGAGTCTTTCAGCTTCCCGCCCTGAGTCTCGATTTGAGACTTCAGCTCGGTATTTTCCGCCTTCAGAGAGGCGTGAGCGGCCCTTAGGCCCTCGTTTTCGGTCTTGATCGTGTCGTAGTCGGCATATTTCGCCTTCTGCCGATCAAGTCTCTTCTGCACAAGATTGTTAACGTCTTGCGCTGTAAATTTCTTATCTCCTTCCGCCATAGCGTAATTAACCCCCGGATTTTACGCTTCCGTAAGCTGGTTCTTAGATAATCGTGAAATCAGTCCTTCCAAAAGTCTTCGATCGCATCCCCTACTTCTTCAATAAGATCATCTGCGATCCGGTCGATCTCCTCGTCGTATGTCTTCCGTATGAACGACCGTTCGGGAATCGTGCCGTCCTTCGTCCCGAACTCGTGAGACGGCGCGTACTCGAGGACCGTCTCGTCGAAGATGCCCACCTCGCCCACCACCCCGGACCCCTCGGGCCTCACCTGATGGGCCACAGCGTCCCTCATGTCGCCGGTGATGATGAGCATCTTCTCTTTCCGGATCTTCTGCTTGCGGGCCGCGGTACGGCGGGCCAGGGGTGGCCAGGAGCTATCCCCGCGGTTGATCTTCGCTCTTACCTTCTGTTCCAGGTCCTCGCACGCATGTTCTACAGCCTCGCCTATCCTTCGGGCGGTCTGAGTCTCTGGTTTTGCCATGTCCACCACCTCACACGAAATTGTAACTCGTCTCTCTTTGCTCCTCAGATATTTTGGACTCTTCCCAATCGAGGTCGGCCTCACTTGCGTCAGGGTCAAGCCTGGCGAGTGCAGAGCGTATACTCGTCAAGCTCGCAGACTTCCTGAGCTGCTCCACCTGCGCGGCCTCGACGGGATCGGCGGGAAGGGCGCTTCGCCACTCGATGGTGAGGTTAGTCAGCTGCTCGGCCCCCCCCGGGAACCTGGAGACGACCTCCAGCCGGGCGCATAGCCTCAAAGCCTCCAGAAGGGGCCTCTTCGCCCTCGTCCTCAGTCTCGCCACCTTCGCCAACGTCGGGATAGCCAGCCGCTTAAGGGCGCTTCCGGACTCGGCGAGCCCGTTCTTTGTGTCGCCCAACAGGGCCGGCGAGATTTCCCCGAGTGCCATAAGCTCCGACTTGATCTCATCAATCTGGCTAAAATTATTTTGGAGGCTAGCGTCCCATGTCATGTACTGAGGGAGCTGCTTCTCAGCGTTCGCCAGGATGTACCGGCCGCCCCCGATCTCGATCTCCTCCATAACAGGCTCGCCGGTCTCGGGGTCCAGGGTCACGCCCTCGACGGGCAGGACCATGTTGGGGTCGCTGAATTTATCTAAAGTCCTCGAGGTCCTGATAAGGCGCTTCTCGAGCTCTCGGACCAGATTTTCGATTGACAGATAGTCGTCGAGCCCGTAGATACCATTGGAGGCGAGGAGGCCGGCCACCGGGACCACAAGGAAGCCGTCGATCCCTGTCTTTATCTCGCCCTCCATCCCGGCGTACCGCTCGAGGGCGCTGATCGGGATCTCGCTTGCGATCGCCGCCCCGCTATCGAGCCGGAAGAGCCGGTTCTCGATGGTTCCGGGCTTGTGGACTTCGACTCGGAGATAACCCCTCTGAACATGGTCTTCGTACTGGCTAAAGTTATAGGCGATGACGTGGGCGTCGACCTGTCGCCCATCGTCAGGCGAGACCACCGGATACCAGTAGCGGGGATCGACACGCTCGATGATCCCGCCCCGTTTTGGATCGAACCGGACCTTCAAGAGCCCGTTACCGAACTTTAAAATATCGCAAAAGATATCATAGACGAGAAGATCGAAATCGTTAGCCTCGGCGATCCTATCGAGGACGTCCTGGTTGTCGGCGAAAAGCCGCAACGGTGAAGCCAAATCGCATATCAGCGTGGTCGATCTCTTGAACCAGTTGACGTTAATCTGGCTCATTTCGTCGCTTGTCAGCAGGTCTGGAAACGCGAGATCGTGATCGCCCTCGAAAAGCAATACGCATCTATTGTATCGGTCGATCCGCGCCTTCTCTGAGGTGGGCGGCCATCGCCGACCTTGCTCCAAGAATGAAAAATCTGTGAGTGTCAATTTATTGCTCCTCCTCCCTTCTTGAAAATATAATTAGCAGCGTATCTTAGTGAGTCCAAAAGATCATCCTTGTCTTTGACGGGCGCGTCCTCGCCCCGGGCGGTGGCTTTCGGATCCCATCGGTAGCCTTCCAGCTCCTCAATGAGCCGGGGACATGCAGGGCCTACGATCTTCAGGGCCCCGGTGGCCAGAGCCGAGGAGATCCTGCCTATACTGTCTAAAACGCTGTTATCCGCCCCCCGGACCCGCTCCACCTTGTCAGCCTTGAGCTGGTTGATGAAGCCCCGGGCCGATGGGTCGACCAGTATCGCGCTCGGATACTTCCCGCCGATGAACGCCCCGAGGTCTTTCGAGAGCCTGGCGTTCGTCCGGTCACTCTCTCGATACTCATCGATGGTATACCAGGCAGGGCCCCACCGGCCGAGCTTCAGGAACGCCGAGGGGTGGGTCTGGCCGTAGTCAATACCGATAACAAGCGCTTTCATGGGCCCGTCTGGAGGGCGAGGGACTACGTGAGCGGATCTATCGAAATGAGGGAATACCGCGCCTTCGGCCATCACCCACAGGCCCTCGATGTACCTCTGATAGAATAGGCTCGAAGGCGGGCCGAACTGGCGTTTCAGCTCTTCGACGTACCGAGGATCCAGCCAGGGATTATCTTCGAGATGGAACCACCACGTTCTGAGATCGAGCTCGCCCTCCCGGTCGATCCATCGCTTTTTGAGATAATGGGCTGGAGGGCCCGGGTTCGTTGTCAGGAAAAGCTGAGCTTCGGGCTCTGAGAGTCTGGTCGTTAACATGTTAAAGAACGATTCAGGGCAAAGGGACCCCTCATCGACGTATGCCTTTTCGAGGGTCTCGCCTTCGATCTTCTGATAGGCTGCCTCGTCGTTGGCGCCCTCTACCCAACATTCCCGCCCGTAGATCCAAACCCGCTTGAGAGATCGCTTATAGAGGTAGTTCTGAGGGCCAACGAGCCGCCCGATGGGGACCAGGACGTTTCTCTCTAAGGCGCCTAGGGTCTTCCCCACCATCAGAAGGTTGCCGCCCTCGGAGGCCTCTTGGATGGTCCTCAGCCATCTGACATTGGCGCCGACGGTCTTCGCGCTCCTCACCGCACCGTGAGCCAAGTTCACCCGGGCGTCCGAGTGAAGGCAGAAGTCGCGCTGTTTGCCTACGGGAACCTGGAAGCTCACGGCCTCGCCTCCTTCAACGCCCGGATCCTGGAGAGGGTCGTCTCCAGGTTGACGATGAGAGCCGAGGCCTGGGCTTCGAGCTCGGCGAGCTCCCCCAGCTCGATGATGTCGGCAACGGTCCTCAAGTCCCCACCTCCTCTTGGCCCATCTTCTCAAACAAAATACGGATCTCCCCGCCCCGCGCCGTCGGGTCGGTGGATTCTTCCAGCCGCCGCTTATCGATCCAGATCGCTGAGGCCATTGCCAGGGCTTGAAGATCTCTTGCATTATCACATGTTTTCAGAAGAGTAGCAACTTTATCGAGGCCTTCGCCTACCAGCTTGATCCTGGCCTCGGAAGCGTAACAGGACTTGGCGATCGCTGCCTTTTTCGTTGCTGAACGTTCAAGGTCGAGCCCATTTCTCGCCGCAACGTTGGATATAGTCCCTGTGGCCCTCTGGAACTCTTCGGCAACGTCCCGGACGGATCGCCCCGCCTCCAGCGCCTCGAGGATCTCGGCCTCCTCTGGCCCGCCGACGGGGGTGCCTTTAGTCACCTAAAGCCACCCCGTAAGAAGAGGAGCGCAGCCGCCTGTCGTTGACGGCCGCAGTTGGTTTGGCTGATTTGGGCCGGTGGAAGGCCCGGACCATCGGGAAGGGGGGAAGAGACGGGGGCGGGGTCATCGTCGAGGATAGCTCCGAGGCGGCTCGACCTCGGGAAGGCGATACAATAGCAGCCCCCCGAGATCAAGCGATGGCCGGGACGAGACGCCGCCCCCCCTGTGAAGGCGATAAAGAGCTTTTGATGCCGCTAATTGCGTTGTCCTGGAATTGATCGCTTGCATACGATTATAGATCTCAGGAAACGTAAGCTCTTCACCGGATCGTAAAATTTGGATTATCTCGTTTTGAGTAGGTGGCATTTTGTACCATCTCCGAGATGTGATTTTGACGTAATCTCTCCCCGGATTATAGTTATCACTTCTAGTATATAAAGCTTTGGACGGAAAGGTAAATTTTTAGGATGTTATGGACAGATGGGAAAGACGTACTCGATTTTAGGTGGAGTAACAAGTTTCTATAAGATCGTAGCCACAAGGGGTACATGTACCATGTACCCCTTGATCTCAGATTGAGGG
>CAZNGI010000024.1:0-20844 GCA_964572505.1 uncultured Methanotrichaceae archaeon
CCCCAGGAGATATGGCGGGTCTGAAGGGATAATTAAAACTAAACATAAAAATAAGAGGCATGAGAAGCGGGCTGGATAGGGGCTCAATCGTCGAAGAAATTCAAGATCGCGGGCAGAAGCTCACCCTTGTCCACCAAGCTCTTTGCCACCTGGCGGAACTTGCTGTAGTTATCTCTCTCCCCCTCAGAGACGAGGTCGGGCCTCTGGCCGACCTGGAGGAGGAATATGAAGTCGCGGAGGGCCTTGTTGTACGCCGAGGCTCGCTCGATCTCCTCCTCGGGGCCGCCGTCCTTCTTCTTGTGGACGAGAAGGTCGTCGGTGGCGTAGCCCTCCTTCAGGGTGAGGGTCAGGACCTCGTGGTAGGCCAGATCTTTTATCGCGTCTATGAACCTGTCAAGATCGCACTCTTCGGATATCATTGTCATCAGTCGCCCAAAATTATCGAAAATTCCCACGCTCAATTTGAAACTCACAGCTCGATCCTATCCGATTCCGACCTCACTTGCATGACCGCTTCCTCCTCTCCGGGAAGCTTGACGTGGATCGAGTTGAGCAGCATCTCGGTCAATTCCACCGACGCCTCCGAGGCTATGGTGCAGTCGACCTGGCCGTACAGCGTCCCGTTGACGTCGTGGATGTCAGGCCAGTAGACGGCGCAAACGAGGGTCTCGCCACTGGGCCGCTCGCCGAGGCCCAGGATCGCGGGCTTCCCGGCGATATCAACCTCGTGGGTCTGGAGGTTCTTGCACTCGGCGTTGTTGAGGTAGGTGACCACGGCCCTCCTGGTGATAGAGCTGGTCGCCGCCATCGGGACGCCGTAGTCGGTGAGGGCGATCATCATCATTTGGTCTCCCTGGATCCAGCATACTTGAGACGGGTACTCCTCGCCATCGACGGTGGCGTAGGGCACCTCCTCGAAATCGAGCTCGTATCCCGTATAGTTCCCAAGATCGAAGGAGACCTCGTACTCTCCCAGAGAGACGGTCTCCTCTGCGGCCAGGGCCGCCGCCGCGAGAAGGACCAGCGTTGAGACCAGAGCCAACCCCACCATCGAACCCCGCTTTAAACCCGGCTTCAAACCCCACAAAAATCCCTTCATCTAAATCTCACTTCCATTGACCGAACCCCAGATTGATCCGCATCTTTAATAAATGTTATATCAGAGGCTCAACAGACCGTTTAGTCGACATTAATGATCCGGTCGATCCTGTCGATTCGGTCGTTCCGATCGGTCCGGTCGAACTGATCGAGCTTATAGAGCTGGAAGATGGAGTCGAGAAAGATGACCCTTCGTAAACACGTCAGCCTCAACATCAACGTCCGGGGAGTCGAGCCCTCCGCGACCCTCGCCATCAACGAGAGGTGCAAAATCCTCCAGAGCCAGGGGCAGTGCGTCGCCAACCTCGGCCTCGGCCAGTCGCCCTTCCCGGTCCCGACCCCGGTGGTCAACGCCCTCAGGCTCTACGCCCACGAGAAGGACTACCTCCCGGTGAGAGGACTTCCCGCCCTGAAGGAGGCGGTCGCCGACTTCCACCGGAGAAAGGACAACGTCAGCGCCAGCGCCGATAACGTCATCGTCGGACCCGGCTCTAAAGAGCTGATGTTCATCCTCCAGCTCGTCTACTACGGCGAGATCATCGTTCCCACCCCGGTCTGGGTCTCCTACGTCCCCCAGGCCCAGATCCTGGGAAAGAAGGTCCGCCTCCTGCACACCACCTTCGATGAGAAGTGGCACATAACCTCCGAGAGGCTGGCACGGTTCCTGGAGAGCGAGCAGGACGTCTACCGTCCTCGAATCCTGATCCTCAACTACCCCGGAAACCCCGATGGCCTCACCTACACTCCAGACGAATTGAAGGAGATCGCCGAGGTGGCGAGAGATTACGAAGTCATACTCCTATCCGACGAGATCTACGGCCAGCTTCACCACCGGGGCGAGCACGTCTCGGTGGCCCGCTTCTACCCGGAGGGGACGATCTTAAGCTCGGGCCTCTCCAAGTGGTGCGGCGCCGGTGGCTGGAGGCTTGGAACCTTCACCTTCCCGCCTGACCTCGACTGGCTCCTCGAAGCGATGGCCACCGTCGCAAGCGAGACCTACACCGCTGTTTCCGCCCCGATCCAGTTCGCGGCGGTCCATGCCTTCTGGGGAGGCATCACCATGGAGAGGTATCTCTGGCACGCAAGAAGAATCCTCTCGACCCTCGGTGCTGAGTTTCAGCGGATCCTCGCCGAAGGAGGCGTCAGGGTCCACGCCCCCGAGAGCGGCTTTTACCTCTTCCTGGACTTCTCGCCCCTGGCCGACACCATCTCGAAACGGGGGATAACTGACAGCGTCACCCTCTGCGAGCAGCTCCTCCAGGAGCGGGGCGTTGCCATCCTTCCGGGAACGGCCTTCGGCCGACCCTCCCACGAGCTGACAGCAAGGGTCGCCTACGTCAACTTCGACGGCTCGAAAGCCCTCGCCTCCAGCGAGACGATCCCGCTGCACCAGAAGCTTCCCGAGGATTTCATATCCCAGATCTGCGGAGAGACGATCAGCGCAGCCCAGGAGATCGCGGGCTGGCTGTCAGAAGAAAGGTGAGAAGACAGAAAACGAAGGTCGAAGGTCGAAAGTCGAAAAATAGATAAAAGGGGGATGGGCAGGATAATTTCCCGTCCCCATCCCCGGGCCGAAAGTTGCCCCTTTTTTCCGTCTTCTCACTCGCCGCCCTGCATGATCCTGCCGACGATCCTGCCGTAGGCGGGCCTTGCTATGAAGACGCCGATGAGAACCCCTGCTATGGTGATCAGGGCGAAGCTCTTGAAGGCTCCAAAGCCCATCCCGAAGAGGGGCAGCATCGCAACGATCGTCGTCGCGGCCGCGGCCATGATTATGCCAAAGGCGCTGGAGAGCCTTGCAAGGTATATCTTGCCGCTGGGCATCTTCCCCTCGTAGAGAAGCTCATCGGTGATGATGACGAGGTGGTCTACGCCGGTCCCTATGACCGCGATGATCCCCGCGATGCTGGGCAGGTCAAGCTGCCACTTGAGGAGGGCTGCGAGAGCCAGCATCATCAGAACCTCGCTGAAGGAGGTCGCAACCATCGGGATGACGATCTTGGGCTCGCGGTATCTCAGGAATATCATGAGGCCGACCGCCAGGAGCGCCATTATCCCCGCTATCAAAACCTGTTTTTTGAACTGTTCACCGAGAGCCGCCGTCACCTGGCCTGAGCCGATGATCTCGACGTTCACGGGCAGAGCCCCCTCTCTCAGGTGGATGTAGAGCTCGTGAGCCCTCTGGCTGTCGCCGCCGATCTGGGCAACCATATTTCTCATGGGGGCGACCTCGAGGCTTGCTGCCAGGTCCTGGGCGAGAGGTGCCGAGAATATCAGGTCGTCGTCCAGGTGCATCGATATCTCGTGGTCCATCCTGCTCCTGGTGGCGCCGGTCTCCACGGCGGCCTTCTGGAAGGCAATAGCCCCCTCCTCCGAGAGGGTGAAGGGAACTCCCCAGTTTCCGCCCTGATCGCCCGAGGGGAGGGAGACGTCCACGATCTCGTCTCCGTAGAGGACGTGCATCGAGTCGTTGCCCTTGGTCTGGATCCTGATCTCGAAGACGCCGGGCTTGCCCACGATCTCCTGGGCGTCGGTGACGCTCACGCCGGCAAGGTCGATCAGTATGAACTTATTGTCTACGATCCTGACCTTGATGTCCTGAAGACCGAGACGGTTCAGCTTCCTGTCCAGGACCTGTTTCGTCTCGTCCACCGTCTCCTCAGTCACTCCCTCAGAGAAGCCGGCATCGCCCGGCGCGAGGGTTCCGCCGACCTCGGCGAGGATCGCCTCAAGAGACTCCCTGGTCACGTTCGATCTGACCTCGAAGGATAGGGGATCTGGCCCCAGGTACTTCACGTCAGAGTCGAGGGAGGTCTCGAGATAGTTCATGATCACGCCGACCTGTGAGGCCGTGATGGTGATCTTGGTGGCGTTGCCTCTCGGGGTGACGGTGGCCTGGGGATAGCCTAGATCCTCGACCATGGTCTTAGACGCCCTGCCCTCGACCGTGATCAGGTAGTCCAAGTTCTCGGAACGCCATTCGACCTCGACGGGCCTATCCAGAGCGTCTCCGAACTGCTTGTCCAGGATATTTATCGGATCAACCTGGGGCTGGATGATGGCTCCATGAAGTTTGAGCTGGAGCCATGAACCGCCCTCGAGGTCGAGCCCGTATTTGAGCCTCGAATGGAGGCCCCCGTCGGAGGGTACGGGCGCAAGGATGATCAGCGCTGCAGCTACGGCCACGAAGAATATTACCACTCTAGGATCTTTGGTGATCTCGGTCATCGTCTCTGCCTCCTAGCTGACTTTTTGGGGCGGGCCATGTACCATCGAAGGGCGTTGGAGTTCATGACCCAGGTGTTCATCAGATCTGCGAGAAGGCCGAAGATGAGCACTACAGATATGTCGAAGAGTATATTAATCTGGGTGAAGGTGGGCGATACGAGATATGAGAAGGTGGACACCAAGAAGAGCGCAAGTATTGCGCTGAGGGTGGTGCTGGTCATGGCAAGGCCGGTCCTGAACGCCCCCGAGACCTTCTCCTCAGTCCTACCCCTTCGCTTCATCACCCTGTTGTTCAGAAGGATGTTGCTGTCCACAGAGTAACCTATCAGCATCAAGAGCGCAGCCACCGTCCCCAAAGAGAGCTTGACCCCCGTTACGTCCATACAGGCCGCAGCTATCATGATGTCGGAAAAGGCGGACAGAATTATCATGAGGGAAACCAGCGGCGTCCTGAATATGATGAAGACCACCACCGCCATGAATAGGAATGACAAAGGTATGTAGGTCCTGGCCTGCTCCTGGAGCCTCGTGCTGTAGACCGGCCCCATGTACTTGATCTCAGGATCTTTATACTCTGCATCTATCATCGCCGAAAGTTGCCTGTAATCGGCGTCGTCCATGGGCCCCATCTGGATCATGTACCTGTGACCCACGTCTCTGATGTCCAAGACCGGATAATCTGCCAGTTTTGCTGCAATCTCACCTTCCGACTCGACCGTCGGGACGGTGATTATTGTGCCTCCCGTGAACTCGACCCCCAGTTTCACGGGAGAGCCCGTGTCCATGTAGGTCAAGCCCAGGATCACGAGCGACACCGCAAGAACTGTAAGCGGAATCGCCACCATCTTCCTAGGTTCATACTTAGAGATGAACGTCTCTGGATCCATACAAGTATCCTCGCACGCGTCAACCGCATTCAATGTATTTACGGATTGTCGTTTATCGCCTTTTGTTCATAAACTGAGATCGGAACGTGATCGTCACTTCTTCTCCCATTTCTTGAGGTTTGCCACCTGGGAGAGGGTCTTTCCCCGCTTGATCTCCTCATAGAGCCTGCTCTCGTTCTTCTCGACCTCTTTGGCCCTTCGGGCTATCTCGTAGGCCCTCTCCCTCGGGATTACCACGACGCCGCAGTCGTCGCCGACGATGTAGTCGCCGGGCCTGACCAACCGGCCTCCGCAGGTGATCTCGGCGTTGATCTCTCCCATCCCCTTCGGCTCTCCGGCGTTTGGAGTTATGGCGCTTGCGAAGATCGGGTAGCCGAGATCCCTGATCTCGTCGACGTCCCTCACGGCGCCGTCGATCACGACGCCTCCCACTCCTTTCATCTTGCAGCTGAGGGTGGCAAGACCTCCCCAGCAGGATATGTACCTGCTGCCGTTGTAGATCACGATCACGTTCTCGGGGCCCGCCATGTCGATCGCCTCGACCGACTTTGCCCAGTCCCCCTCGAAGGTCTGGACGGTTATCGCCGTCCCCACGATCTTGCCGCCCAAATTTATGGGGAGGATGTCCTGCATCGCTCCTTTCCGGTGCATGGCGTCGGAGATGTTAGGGGTTGAAACCTCTCTGAAGATCTCGACCATTTCCTCGTCCATGCTCTTTCTGGCCCTTCTATCCGACCTTTCGAGAGCATGATCCATGGCGTCTCTGATCTTCAGTCCAGACTTTGTAACGTCGGGGCTTCTGGTTATGTTTCCCCCGACCACCACGATCGAAGCTCCCGAGGCCACAGCTTCAGCTGCCGAGTCTGCATCGATCCCGCCGGCGACGGCAACCGGGATTTTGACCTGGTCAACGATCTGGTTCAGAAAGTCGATCGCTCTCCTTCCAATCATCTGCTGGTCGATCCCCACGTGGACGCAGACGTAATTCACGCCGAGGGCCTCAAGCTCCTTTGATCTCGCCACCGGGTCGGGTGCGCCCAGAAGGTCGACCATGATCTCGACGCCGTACTGTCTCGCCGCTCGCAGGGCGTCTTCGATGGTGGAGTCGTCGGATGAAGCGAGCATGGCCACGATGCTGGCCCCGGCCTTGGCCGCCATCTCTACCTCCATGGAGCCGGTGTCCACGGTCTTCATGTCCGCCACGATCTTTTTGCCAGGCAGGGCTTTCTTCAGCTCGCGCACGGCGTCCATCCCCTCGCTCTTGATGAGGGGTGTCCCCGCCTCTATCCAGTCAGCTCCGCTATCGGCCGCCTCCAGAGCTATCTGGACGGCTCTGTCCAGCTCGAGCAGATCCAGGGCAACCTGTAGAATGGGTTTAATAAGATCACCACCATAAAGCCGAGTTGTTAGAGAACAAACCATGGTATATAAAATGAAGCTGGAAGATATGACTGATATCAGGCTGGACGAAAGCCCGTCCGGTTCCGGGTGCCTTGCCTTCACCAAGCTCCAGGGAAACGGCAACGACTTCATCCTGATAGACGAGCACTACCGGGTGAAGGTGACTGATTCCCTCAAGGGCTCTTTTGCCATGCAGTGCTGCCATCGCAACTTCGGGATTGGCGGCGACGGCGTCCTGTTCCTCTCACCCTCGGATCATGCCGATCTGAGGATGCGCCTCTTTCAGCCCGACGGCTCCGAGGCCGAGATGTGCGGAAACGGCGTCCGCTGCCTTGCCAAATACGCTTGGGACTCTGGGATTGTGGGCCAGTGCTTCGAGGTCGAGACCCTGGCAGGGATAATCCCCCTGAAGGTGAGGGAGATCGGGGGCGACTTTTGGGCGAGGGTGGATATGGGCGTTCCCTGCTTCGACAGGGCGGGGATTCCGGCCCTCGGCGAGGGCGAGTTTCTGATGGAGCCCCTGGAGGGGTTTGAAGCGTCGGCGGTGAACACCGGTGTTCCCCATGCCGTGATCTTCGTCGACGACCTTTTGGACCTGCCGATCGAGGAGGTGGCGCCCCACATCAGGCGAAGCTCGCTCTTCCCGGAGGGGACGAACGTCAACTTCGTTCGGATCGGCGACACCTTCCAGGTCAGGACCTTCGAGAGGGGCGTCGAGGGAGAGACGCTCTCCTGCGGAACGGGGTCAGTGGCCAGTGCCGCCGTGGCCCGGAAGATGGGGATGGTGGATGACGAGGTCTTCGTCGAGACGAGAGGTGGGCCTCTGCTGATAACCTTCCAGGACGATAGGGCCTACATGGACGGGCCCGCCGCCACCGTCTACGCCGGAGAGCTGAGCGACGAGTTCCACTGGGATATCTCGCAAGAATTATAGCTGAATAGCGTTTCGTGGTCTGCATGATGAAACTGGTCATGGTCTTGGGAGCGTTTCTGCTGGTCGCCGGTTCTAGCCTAGCCTTCGAGGGGCCCGAGCCGATGAAGCTTGGGAGCAAGAGCAACCCTGATGCGTCCCTCTTTTCCCACGACCAGAAGTTCAGCGATACCACCAATCTCAAGAACTACTACCTGGCGATGTCGGCCTACAAGGATTTCGACGGGTGCGACAGGCTCTCATCGAACACCTACATCAAGAGCAACCCGAACTGGGTTGACATAGCCCTGGGGGCCAACTTCAGCAGCGGCACCGGCAGGATGGGGTACACGGTTCTGGACCAGGACACCATGGACATAAGAGACGTGATGGTCGACGTCAGCCACGAGTTCATCGGGGACTTCACCATAGACGAGAAGATCCTGGTGGTTAAGAACCAGATGAACGAGACCGGGTTCTTCGGCTGCATATAGACGGGAAGATCCTGGAAGCGAGAAGCCGACGCGGGCGCCGAAGGACGAAGGCGGGAGATCCCGCGTGGTCCATATAAGACCCTCGGCTGCCCGCCTCTTCTTCAAGACCGGAGCTGGAGGCCCACCAGGGCATTCATCAGCTCCAAAAACTCGTCCTTCGCCTCCAGGGGGATCGTCGCCCCCGCGGCGACGTTGTGGCCTCCGCCAACCCCGCCCACCTTCTCTGCGGCCTTTGATATCGCCTCCGCCAAGTTGAGCCCCGACCTCACCAGGTCCTGAGTACCCCTGGCTGAGACCTTCAACTTGCCGTCCTCGGACCTGGCGAAGGCGAGGATCGGCTTTCTTCTGTCGGCGGTCTGAAAGCTCATCCCTGCCACGATCCCCACGATCGTCTCCAGGATCCGGTCACCAGCATCAAAGTACTGGAGGTACGTCAGAGGCACGATCCCCTCGTCCTTCACCAGCTTCAGGCCAGACACCAGGTTCTGCCGGTGCTCGTTGAGTAGACGCCTCGCCTCCTCCAGGGCCGGTCCCCGATCGCCCAGGCAGACTGAAAGGCCCACCCCCGAGTGGCCGTACCTGGCGGTGGCGTTCAGAAGGGTCGAGTACTCGCTCGCGTCCCGAAGCTCAGTTCCCTCCTGCTCGGTCAAGAGGTTGTAGACCTCGCCGACGAGCCTCTCGAGCTGGGCGTTGGAGAGGCCAGCCCGCAGGCCCCGTCGAACCAGGCCCGAGGCGATCTTCGCCTTCTCCTCGGGGTTCATGTCGATCCAGCGCCGCCACCTCTCGCCCCTCAGCCTGATCCCCTGCTCTTTGAGAAAGGTGATGCAGGCGTCCTCGTCGCCAGAGAGGCCCGGTATGTAGGGGTCCGAGGAGAACTCCAGCATCTTGAAGACGGGCCTCGTCTGCTTTCCGAAGAGCTTCAGGTCGCGAGCAAAGGATATGACCCCTGCCTCAACGCCGACCTCAAGGACTCTTCGATTGAGGCCGAGAAGCCTTCCGCTCGCCATGTCCTGGAGGTCGCCGACGGCTCCGACGATCGCAAGCCCCGAGAGGTCGTCGTTTTTGCCGGCGCTGCCCGTGGCCTTGGCCATGGCTCTTGCGAGAAGGAAGGTGGACCCGCTCCCGGAGAGCTGGGTTGCGCCATCGAGGCCGACGAGGTGGGGGTTTATGTGGAGCTCGATCCCCGAGCCCTGAGGTCGGTGGTGGTCGGCCACCACCGCCAATAGGCCCATATCGAGGATCTCGGACTGCATCCCGCTACCAAGGTCGGTGAATATCACGAGGTCCGGTCCGAGGTCGGCGATCGTCTCCAGGGCGGGAAGGTCAAGCTGCCTGAAAAAGAGTGTCTGGCGCTCGACGTTCGCTCGATCCAGGGCCGCCGAAATTATCCCGGCCGAGGTGAGGCCGTCGGCGTCGACGTGAGATGCCACAACCACCTCCTTCTGGCGGCGTATCAATTCAGCGGCCCTCTCAGAGGTCCTGGTGAGGGCCGCCAGCTCCACTCCAAAGCCCGCATTCTCCGCGTCCATCATCACCGTCTCCATCACCATTTTCTTATGAGGCCTGATCTCTTTAGACCTTTTCGCCGCATTTTCTCCAGGACTATCGGAGTCGGAGAAGACAGCAGAACTGGCGCTTCAGAGAAGACAGATCCGGTACTTCAGCGAGGACAAAACTCGTACCGAGGTGATGCGCGATAGTTTCGACCGACGAAAAACAGGGCGATCGACAAAGTCGGCAGGTCTTTTCTGAAGGATTTCCCTCTGGGGGCAATCGGATGAATTGGCTCATTTATCAGATCCAGTTTTTTGGCCATCAGATTCGATCCAGAAAGTTCACCGGTTCTAAAAGCGTCCGAGCAGTTGTTTTGGATTTTTGATCGGATATAAATTCTCAGAAGGGGCGGGAGATTTTCACACGCAAAACTTTTTACCCAAATATTTTATACCAAATATGAAAACGTCCTTTGACTGATATCGAATAATAATCGACTAAATTTTATCGTCTCTATTTTTTTGTTTCAAAATCGTTTCGTAACGGGTCCTGAGAAGATCCGAACATCAATAAATTATATAAACTTTGACTTCAATATTTACAGATCGCATTTCTTTGGAGGAAGAATCGATGCCAGAAACCGTCTATAAAATAGTGGAACTGGTTGGGTCCTCTCCCAACAGCTGGGAAGATGCAGCGAAGGTCGCTATCGAGAAAGCCGCAAAGAGCCTGAGAGACCTGAGGGTGGCCGAGGTAAGGGAGCTGGACGTGAAGCTCGAGGGCGGAAAGATCGTCGCCTACAGGGCCAAGGTTAGAGTATCCTTCAAGATTGAGGGGGAGGTGACCTAGAGCGTCCTCACCCTCTCAACGAAACGACTTACGGCCTTCATGTATTCCCCGAATCCGAGGATCAGCAGGGTGTTGTGATCTGCCCGGGGCGTGACGAGGATCTCCCTGACCCGGTGGCTTGCGGCTTTGAAGAGCGCCTGCCCGTCCGAAAGGGGGATTATCTCGTCGTTCTCCCCGTGAATTAAAAGAGTCGGCAGCCTCACTTTTTTCATCTTTTCAAGGTTTGAGACGAGCAACTCCCTCGATCCGTCCAGAGATCGGGGGTCGACCCCCAATTTTTCCAAGAGCTGATAAGTGTAGACAAAGCCGCTCTCAAGGATCAGGCCTGAAATCCGGTCCTGGAACCGGACCGCAAGATCCAGAGCTGGAGACGATCCGAGGCTTCGGCCCATGACGAAGACCGGGCCCGATAGGCAGCATTGTTTCAGAATATCCAGATATTGGGGGAATATGCAAACTGCGTCCGTCGTCATGGCGGAGTAAGACGGACTTCCGCTGCTGGTACCGTACCCGCGGTAATCGACGACGGCGAAGTTGATTCCTTGCTCATTGTAAAGGGGTCCGATCTCGTCGTAGTCTGCGACCGTCTCGCCGTTGCCGTGGAAGAAGAGGATGTTTGGGGCGTTTGGAGCTTTTGATGCCGACTCCCCAGCGAAGTGGATCACGCCGTCGATATTGACGTCGGTTTCCACCGAAAAGAAGAAAGGATGCCGCCTTCCGGGGATCTCCGGGGTCGGTCTGGTCCTCCTGGGATGAAATACGCATCGTATAATCTCGGGGCTGTCGAGAAAGGATGCGTCGGAGCCGTCCGGTCCTCCATCCACGCCGGATTCTTCGGGTTTTCTCAAATGAATCACCCTATCTGTTCTGTATTGCCATCGGTTTCAGCGGTATTTTGAGATTTTGGACAGAGAGCAAAAGATAAATCGCATGACTACCCCATCTCAAACTATTAATGGTGATAGTATGAGCGACGTTATCGACGTTATCGACGTTACCGACCGCAACTGGGAAGAGGTTGTCGAGAGGTCGGATAAGCCCACCCTAGCCATGTTTCATTCCCCCACCTGCCCCCACTGCCAGGTGATGATGCCCCGCTTCGAGGAGTACGCCACCGAGTTCAAGGGCAAGGTGAAGTTCGTGAGGATCAACATCATGGAGAACTCCTTCACTCCCGAGAGGTACGGCGTCATGGCCACCCCGACTTTCAAGTTCTTCTGCGGTGGAAGGCCAGTGCGGGACCTGGTGGGAGCCGTGTACCCCTCCCTTCTCAAGAAGATGGCGGAGGAGGGCTTTTCCCACGGAGCGGAGTGCGCAAGGAATTCGACGCCCATCGACTACAACGTCGGGTACGTCTGAGAACCTTCCCTTTTTCCCCTCCCCCTTTCAGCCTTTTTCCGCCCTCTTTTTCGATATGGCGTTTGGCCGCCTGAGGCTTGCTCGCCCAGCTTCCCGGGAGCCGAATTAATAATCGAGAATTATCGATAATAATCATTAATCATTGTGGATATTATAAGTTGGTATCAATTTATATAAGAAAGTTATAAATAACTTGGCGCCATTAGATAATGGTTTGTGCGGATCTCTGGAGATTTGGACCCGCACCACACGACCCGAAATAAAGGATTTCGGGGGTGCAAGCAAGTGCCACAAAGCAGTTTTGATGCTAAAGACCTGAGAAGATTGGAGAGCGATGTGAGCAAAAGGATAGGGATCAGGATCAACTGCGATTCCTTAAGCCCTCCTGTCCTTTCGCTTCTCGCAGACGTTTTTCAGGATGAAGCGAAGCTATCTTACAAAGACCTCATGGAGATAGTCGCCGAGTTTTTGTGCAGTAGCAGCTACAGCCGCCGGGAAATCAGAACCCTTATGATGAGGCTTGGGGTGGACGATTCAGAGATGCAGGCTGATCTGATTTACATGGCCAGGTACTGGCGGAATCGGGACCCCTTCACCTACGCTGCGGCCCACAGATAACAACAGCGAATCACGACTTTTCGTCACGACTTCGGACCGTCGCTTCCACCTTTAGCCTTGGCTCTCGCGAGACGACCGCAGGTTTTCGGCTGCCTCTTCCGAGATGCTTGGGCGGCCCAGCGTGTGAGAGGGGATGCTCAGACGGATCGGCTTGGTTCCTGGGCTAGATGATATGGACGAAAAGTTTTTGGACATCTAAAAGAGGGCAGCCGAGAAGGGCGAGAACGCCTTCGTCGGAGGAAGGAGCAAAAGTAAAAAAGAAATTTCAGCCCCCGGTGGCGGCTCTGACCTTCGCCAGGCCCGCCTCCAAAGCATCATCCAGCTTCTCCGCCTTGGGCCCTCCGCCTTGCGCGATATCGGGCTTTCCGCCGCCCCCGCCGCCGACGATCTTTGTTGCGGCCTTGACGATCTCCCCGGCCTTCAGGCCCTTTGCTAGGCCCGTCTTCCCGACGGCGGCCACGATCTTCGCCCCGCCCTTCTCGCTTCCGAGGATGGCAACGTAGTCCTTCCCTGAGATCATGGAGGCGGCCTTGATAAGCTCCTCGACGTCGGCGTTCTCGACGATCTGGACGACGACCTTCAGGCCTCCGACCTCGACAGCCTCGCGGGTCATGCCCTCCATCTGGGCCCTAGCCAGGTCCTCCTTGAGGCGGGCGGTCTCCTTCCGCAGGTCCTTCCACTCCTCGAAGAACCGGGTGGCGGTCTTGGGGAGCTGCTCGGCCGGGACGCTCAGGGCGTCTGAAGCCTGGAAGAGGAGGTCGTCTCTCTCCTGGCCCCTCAAGACGGCGGCCTCTCCGGCCGCAAACTCGATCCTCTCGACCCCGTCCTGGACCCTCTCGGTCCTAAGAACCTTGATGGGGCCGACCATTCCGGTGTTGGTGCAGTGGGTCCCAGCGCAGGCCTCGACGTCGGAGCCGACCTGGACGACCCTGATGCTCTTTCCTGGGGGAACGCCTCCCTGGTACAGCTCGAAGCCGAACCTCCTCTCGGCCTCGGACCGCTCCAGCCAGCCGGTGGATATCGGCACGTTCTCCATCACCGTCTTGTTGGCGAATAGCTCGATCTCCTTCAGCTCGTCGCGAGATATCCGCTTGTAGTGGGAGATGTCGAGCCTGGCCCTGTCCTCCGATTTTTGGGCTCCGGCCTGCCAGATGTGGCTTCCGAGGACCTTCTTCGCCGAGTCGTGGATGATGTGGGCCGCGGTGTGGTGCCTTGCGTGAGCGAGCCTCCGGATCATGTCGATCTCGCCCTCGATTGAGTCGCCCGACCTGATCTCGGTGGCAGCCTGTGCCGACTCCTCCTCGGCGATCCTGTGGAGGACGACTTTTCCCGCCGACTGGACGTCGGCGACCCTGAAGGCCTTCGACCCCTTCCGGATCAGGCCGTGGTCTGCGGGCTGGCCGCCCCCTTCGGGGTAGAAAAGGGTCTGGTCCAGGATCACGTTTCCGTCGGCGACGTCGAGGACCCGGGCATGGAACTTCCTCTCGAAGGGCCGCTCGTAGAACATCCGCCGGGTCTCGGGAAGATCGATCGTCACCTCTTCCACCCCCACCTTCTCGGACTTGATGTGGGTGCTAGCCACCCTCGAGTAGAAGTTGTCGGGAAGGTCGACCTCGACGCCCGCCTCAAAGGCCGCATCCTTTGCGATCTCCGGCGGGATGCCGTGGGAATCGTAGAGGGATATCATCTCCGAAAGGGGTATCGTCTCGTCCTTCTTCTTGTAGCCCTCGGCGATCCTCTTCACCAGGCTGCGGCCCTTCTCCAGGGTCTCGGCGTACTTATCCTCCTCCTGGTCCAAAATCTCCACGATGGTGTCGAGCCTCTCGTCAAGATCTGAATAGTCGAGCCCGGAAAGCTGCATCGAAACGAGCTCGGAGAGGGGGACATCGATCCCGAGGTCCTTCATCTGCCTGAGGGTTCTTCTGATGACGAGCCTTGCGAGGTATCCCGCCTTGACGTTGGAGGGGATGATACCGTCGCCGAGCATGTAGGCAAGGCACCTGGTGTGGTCTGCTACGGCGTAGATCCGCTCGAGGGGCGTTATTATCTCGTCTAGCTTCTCTGCCGAGATGCCGATGTCGGAGGCAATCTTCGCCCGGAGGTCCCGAAGGCTCGCATCCTCCAGGTCCACCATCCCGGCCAGGCGGGCGTTGTGGGCCAAAATGCGAGCCCGCTCCTCGTCGGAGACCGAGGACTCTAGGCCCGCAAGCTCTGATATGTGGTCCACGACGTCGGGGAAGATGGCGTCGTAGATGGTGGGCGAGCCCTTCGAGGCCCAGACGAACCTCTCAAGGCCGTAGCCGGTATCGACGATGTAGTTATCCATCTTCGAGTACCGCTCGCCCTTGATCTCGTACTCGCCATCGGCCGAGACCTTCATGTCCATGAAGACGAGGGTTGCAAGCTCAAGGCCCCCCATCATCACCTCGACGCTGGGCCCTGCGTTTCCGCCTCCGGCCCAGGGCGACTCCTTGTAAGTCACGGCGAGAGGGTCTGCCCCCAGGCCCAGGAGGAGCTCGTCACAGAGGGCGACGGTCCTGTCCTTCCAGTAGATCTCCTTCTCCGGGGTGTTGAAGACGTGGTGGGCCATCATCTCGAAGGTGGTGAGGTGGCGGCCGCTCCTCCCGACGGAGTCCAGGTCGTCGAGCCTGATGCAGGGCTGAGAGACGGTGAGGGGGTTAGCGGGCGGCGGAACGAGTCCTGAAGTGATGAAGGGCTGAAAGTCGGCTATGGAGGCTATGGTGAGGTAGATGTCGTCCCTCCATCGGGCGATCACCGGGTATCTCTTTATCCGGGTGTGGCCCCTCTCCTCGAAGAAGGAGAGGTAGTGCTCGCGCATCTCGTCCAGCTCGATCTCTCGCTTGAAGACCGGTGATCCGATGAAGGAATAGGGGTCGCAGGGAGGGTCTCCGCAGGTGGTCCTGGAGGGGTCTCTCGTCCAGAAACGGCCGCCGCACCTTTCGCAGGTCTTGCGGCAGAAGCCCTCCTCCTTGAAGAAGTCCAGATTGTAAGCGTCCTCGGGGAACATGTCGATCAAGTCCGATTAACCAGGAATGAAAGAGCGAATAGCCCGATCCCCTAAAAGGCTTTCTCAGGGAGAGGTGAAAAATAGGAGGAGAAAAAGAGGTTATGAAGAGCAAAAGAGCGTCCGCAAAGGGATCAACGGTAGCGCAACAAGGGCGCCGGGGATGATTGGTGGAGAACTGGAGGGATCAGATTTTGGCAGAGTTCGAGCCGGAGGGTAGGCACCCCAAACCGATCTTGAACGAGATCAAGTGGCGGGGCCTCGACATGGATAAGTGCGAGATCGACGTCCTTCACCGGGGAGCGCCGAAAGACAGGATCACCATGAAGGGAAGCGATATATCCCTCGGCAGATCCTTCTTCACCTACGGCGAGACGATGATACCCTACCACCGGATCCTCCGGATCAGGTACGATGGCAGGACGGTCTTCAGGCGGGCATAAAGATGAGGCCTCAGCCATGAAACTGCCACAGGTCGGTCTCAGCTTCATAGAGCTTTACACGCTCGTCATAGCGCCGATCAAGACCAGGCTTCTATTGGCCAGCATCGAGCTGAAGGTCTTCGACCTGCTCTCTGAGCCCAGATCTGCAGAGTATGTGGCGGATATCCTTGGAACCCATCCTGAGAACACCAGGATCTTCCTCGACGGTCTCGCATCATTCGACCTCGTCGAGAAGAGGGGCGGCCTTTACCAAAACTCAATGATCGCCGAGACCTTTCTTGTCGGGAATAGCCCCACCTTCCTGGGGGATTTTCTCACGGAACAGTGGCGGTATGCCGAGCCAGTTTTGGAAGATCTGTTGGGTCTAGTCATAAAGGGGCCACAGGAATTGAAAGCCGGGCCTGAAAGGGAATCGGAAGATGAGACGGCCCGGTGGGCCGCAGCCGTCGCCAGCTACGAGCGGTCTGGGATCGCCCAGATGGTGGTCGGAGCGATCGGGGACCTTCCGGAGTTTCCCTCCTTTCGGAAGATGCTGGACCTGGGGGGAGGGCCGGGGCTCATCGGGATGGCGCTGGTGGCGGCCCACCCGGCCATGAGGGGCGTCGTCTTCGACCTTCCGCCGGTGGCGAAGGCGGCAGAGAAGTTCATCCAGGATTACGGGATGGAGGACCGGATGGAGGACCGGATGGAGGTCGTGGCGGGCGACTTCTGCACCGATCCCATCGGCGAGAACTACGACCTGATCCTCGCCTCCGCCTCTCTTTACTCCTGCAAGCAGGACCTCGATTCGGTGATCGAAAAGATCCACGACGCCCTCAATCCTGGCGGGATCTTCGCGAGCCTCCACGAGGGCCTCACCTGCGAGAAAACAAAGCCAGAGGCGATGGCGCTCGGGTGGCTGCCCGCTGGGCTTTTGGGGAGAAGTCTGGCCTTCGAGCAGGGAGAGATCGCAGCCTCCATGCGGAGGGCGGGTTTCGGGTCGATATCCTCCAGGACGCTTGATAGCCCCGTGGGGCCTCTGGACCTGGACGTTGGCAGGAAGCTATAGAGAAATATTTATTTCAAATCCGACAAAATCCGGATCGTATGAAGACCGAGATCCAGCCTCCGACTTATTTTGCGGCGCTTCTATTCCTGTCAGCAGCGTTGCACTTTGCATATCCTGCTCGACAGGTCGTCGAGTCGTCCTACGCTTACCTGGGCCTCCTGTTGATCGCCTTCGGTGTGATTTTGAACCTCTGGGCGGATTCGCTCTTCAAGAAGAGAAAGACCACGGTCAAGCCCCAGGAGACGCCCTCCGCGCTTTTGGTCTCGGGCCCCTTCCGGATCAGCCGCCACCCCATGTACCTCGGGATGGCCACCATCCTCCTGGGCGAGGCGGTATTCCTGGGGTCCCTTGCGACCTTCGTCTTTCCTCTGATCTTCGCGATACTGATGGAGGTCCTCTTCATCTCGACAGAAGAGGAGAACCTCAAAAAAGCCTTCGGGAAGGATTATCTGGATTACAAAAGAAGGATCCGGCGCTGGATATGATCAGTTCTGTGATCAGCGCATGATCACCTTCGGCAACCTCAAGGTGAACCGAGAAATTCGTCGAGAAGATTTGAAGTGCGAATTTTTGGTTGCCTGACTATAAATATGAAAAGACGGTCGGGAACCCTTCGAGGTTCCCGCCCTCTAAGAAACCAGATTTATTCAGCGTCTTAAGTCGGTTCAGCATCTGCCACATCTTTTTGGTCTTCTTCCGGTTCGGGATACTGGGAGATGACCTTCCCCGCGTTGTCAATCAGGGTGGCGAGGTCGCCAGCGTTGTTCCAGATCGGATTGCCCATGTTGCAGTAAAGGTCGATGGCCGAATCGTTCCCAACTCCTGTATGAACCATCACGGTCTCTCCCGGCTCCAGGACTAAGCTCTCGGGGAAGGCGTAGGTGTGGTTTTGCTCGTCTTTAAGAGTCCAGCCGGTGAGGTCCTGGGCAAACTCGCCCAAGTTCGAAATCTCGACACACTCATCAACCCAGCTGGCATTGGTTATCACAACGCCATAAACGGCCTCTGCCTCTTCGTCGATTGCGGCGTCCACATCCTCTGCCGAAGAGATCCCGGCGGCGAAAAAAGCCAACGCCGAGATCAGCATCAATATTCGCACCATTGACATCGAGTTCATATCTTCACACCTCCTGAGTTTTTACATATGTTTAAACGATATAAAGTTATCTGAAAAATTTTTTCTTAGTTGTGTGATCGAGACAAGATGTTGTGATCTTATTTTGGGTATTGACTAGATTATAACTTCTTCGAGTTTGCCTACATTTAATGCCGATAATATTTAACTGTTATCAAGTTCAACTCGATGGATGCGCGATATTTGTAGCTAATTTGGGAACAAAAATGAGAGAAATGAAAAAAATTTCCGTGGATTATGAGAATCCCGCCAAAATAATGAAGATGGCGAAATCCGCCCCGCTGCTCAGGAGCTTTCCGGATACTGGGCCACGATCTCGCTGTTCGCGTCGATCAGGGTCGCAACCTCTCCGTCATCCCATACGAGGTCGTCTCGCCCCCAGTAGAGATCGTTCTCGGTGCCGTTTCCCTGACTGGTGTGGACCTTGACGGCCGCTCCAGGGGTTAGGACGAAGCCCTCAGAGAAAGAGTAGGTGTTGTTCTCCTCGTCCACAAGGGTCCAGAAGGTGAAATCCTGGCTCGCCATCCCGGGGTTTGCGATCTCCACCCACTCGTCCTCGTCGGCGTAGCTCAGACCCGTGATGGTCACAGCCTCGTCGGTACCGTGCATGATGTCGCCGGGAGTGACATCTTCGGCAACGGCCAGCCCCAGAAAGAGGGCCGAGATCAGCAGCACGATCTGCACAAATTTTGAGTTTTTCATAACTAACCACCCACTTTTTACCCTATTTTTCATCGCGAATCGATTTAAGCTTTTCTTCCCAAAAGGCCTCTCTCAAAAACCGGGTTTTGGCCTTACTAGGACTTAACCACTTTCGAATGATAATCCCCTTTCAGTCTGTAAAATGGAGCAACGATTATATACAGTGCTCATAATGCCCAAAAAGCAGTATATCTGAGAATGAAATTGGTGATTTACTTGACAAATAAAAGGATTTTCGGAAAAGATGGCCCTCCTGGCAGCGGCCCTCTGCCTGGCAGCCTGCCTCGCCGGAACGATCGCCTCGGAGGAAGAGGCGAAAGACGCCATCACCGCCGACGACGCCTAGAATGCCCTGATGGAGGGCAACGCCCGCTTCGTGTCCGGGGGTGTCGCCAGCAAGGACTTTCCTGAGAGGCGCGCCGAGCTTGTCTCAGGACAGAACCCCTTTGTGACGGTTGTCACCTGCTCCGATTCGAGGGTCCCTCCTGAGCTGATCTTCGATCAGGGCCTCGGCGACATATTTGTGATCAGGGTTGCAGGAAACGTCATGGACCCCGTCGTTCTCTCGGGTCCGTCGAGTACGGCGTCGAGCACCTCCACACACCCCTTCTAGTCATTCTTGGCCACCAGAGCTGCGGAGCCGTCACCGCAGCGATCGAAGGTGGGGCTGAGGGCAACATCGAGAGCATCATGACCGAGATCGAGCCCGCCGTCGAGATCGCCTGCGAGACGAACATGACCGGGTCCGACCTGGTGGAAGAGGCGATCGACGAGAACATCGATCTCGTCATCAAGAACGTCCTCGATAGAAGCCCAATAACAAAAGAGCTGGTGGAAGAGGGCAAGCTCACGATCCTCGGCGCCAAGTACTCTCTTGAGACTGGCGAGGTCGCCGTCCTGACGCGAGTCGACGCCTCCAACGTCGCCGAGATGGTGGTCGAGGAAGAGGAGAAGGTCGCATCTGCCGAGTCCAAGGAGACACCGGCGACGGCGATCCCCGAGGATGTAATCCCCGAAGGCTCTGAGCCAGAGTCATCGATCCCTGAAGATGTAATCCCCGAAGGATACGAGCCGGAGTCATCGAATCACAGCGACATACTGCTCTGGGGGAGACCTCCGAAGCCCCCATCGAAGAAATACCCGACCTGCTGAACGAGTTAAGAATCCGTTTGTGGCCTGCAATGCAAGGCCACAAAAATACTTTTTAAAGAATGTCCTGCAGCTCTGCTACGGGGCCGACGTAGAGGAGGCAGCTTCTGAGCCTCTCGATGGCGGGCCAGCAGGTCCTCGCCCGAGACTGAGGGGTGAGGATGCAGAAGGCGAGCTCGGCGAAGAGGTCGCGGTCCGTGCCCTCTGCCCAGATCCGCCTGAAGTCGGCGAGGCGGGCGTGAATCGCCTCTTTCTGCGCGGTGTGGAAGGCGAGGATCTCATCGATCTTGTCGGGGTTCATCGGGGCGGGATGGTCGCCGGGCGATAAGACGGTGTCGGACAGAATGGAGAATAACTGTTTGGGCTGGCCAGAAAGGAGACAAACAATCACGAAAAGGGGGATCACGGTTATGATATCGCTAAACCGGAACCGGTGAAGTTCCCCGGTATATTCTTATCTCTCTCCCCTCAAAACTTTGCTTTCGTGGTTATGGTGTTTTGTTACCGTTCAATTGCGAGCTAATTAAGTTTTATAAATCTCTAATTCTTCCGGCGAAGTTATATCTCTCTTCGTGACCATGTCGCTCACGAACATGGCAGTTTATATATATTTTATTTTTATTCTTAAATACTATGTCGAATGGTTCTGGATATGGAATTTTATTCATTAATATCCTCTTTTCTTCTGAGGATAGCAAATCTCCGATCAAGAAATTGCCGCTTACTCGATCTACGGACAGATCTTCCTCTGCATACACCTTCTCTATCGGATATTCGTCATTTCCTACTTTAATTACTATATCTCTTGATTTATCCGCTTTATAAATAGCACTATTAGTGATGGCTTGGATCATCGTCTTAACTACGTCATTAGATAGCTCTTTGCCATCTGAATACTTCTCCTCATGTTCACGTTTTAGTCCCCTAAGTCGATCAACGGTATACGACTTAGGATCATCATCGATAACTTTATGATGATTCTTGCACATTATGATTAAATTATC
>CAZNGI010000025.1:0-20691 GCA_964572505.1 uncultured Methanotrichaceae archaeon
CGGACAACCCTCTTGAACTCCTCCTCGTACGATGCGAAACCCGTTCGTATGAGGGGTATCCCCATCGCTTCGGCCTGGGCGCGGAGGAGGTTGGGGTTGACCTCGTGAGCCCCCTGCCTATTCATGTTCCAGAAGCTCAAGAGATATCTGACGTTCCTGCCTTGCGAGATCGCCTTGTAGAACGAAAGGCAGCCGTCCTTCCCGCCGGTCCACGAGACGACCGCCCTGCCCTTGCCACCGTTGTTTGAATTGGATTCGTCGTTCATTAGTCGTCCCTCTTTATCGCTTCGATTATCGCCTCGTCGAGAGCCTCGGCGGCACTTCGAAGCTCCTTAGACTCCGCCTCCTTCAGCCGTGCGATCTCCCGCCGGAGGGGCCCGAGCCGAAGCTCCGCCTCCGGTCCGGGGAGGCCCTCCGCCTCACGGACGATGCTCTCCAGCCGGGCGAGCCTGCTCCAGAGGGGGCCCCTCGACCCCAGGGCGTCGATCAGGTTTGAGAGGGCACAGGCCGCCTTTTGGCCGTGTTCCGTCAGATCGAGCCTCCTGATCCTCCCCTCGGGCTTCGAGCTGATCAGCCCCTGCTCCTCCATCACGGCGAGGATCTTGAGGGTATGGGGCACGGTGGAGTCGATAGTCTTTGCCACCATCGAGGCGTAGGCGAGGTCCAGGTCCCCGATAGCGAGAAGCGCCATCGCCGGCTTCTCCCTCAAAAAAAAGAACTCAGGTCTCCCTTTCATCCCATCATCCTCCGGCGCTCGCCCTCATTCTCTGTCCCAGCCTCGCTCCCCTTCAAAACGACGTGATGTCTTCGCCCTCCGGAAGGTCGGGCAGGAGGACCGGGGCGGCAGTCGCCTCCTCTGGAAGGACCACAACGACCGGCTCGTTGTAGCCGCCAAACCTCCTCACCTCAAGGGTCTCAAAGCGGATCTCGAGGTTTTCGGGCGACTCAGGCGGCATCCTCAGAATGCCGGGCCCGGCGGTGTAGACGGCGGAGATCCTGCTCTCCGTCGGAAGGCCGGTATCCTTCGATACCCAGACCGTCCAGTCCAGCTCTCTGCCCCTCTCGAAGAGTCCGTTCATCTCGATCATCAGGGGGATTCTGGGGTCGACGGAGCTTATCTGCCCCAGCATGATACCGTAGGCTGTGTCGTCGTCGGGGATGATGCTGAGCCTGTAAAGCTCCTGGTCATCGATCCTCTCAGACCCCTCCACCACGATCTCGGCCCGGTCGATCATCTCCATCAGATGGGCCAATTGGTCGACCTTCTCGATCCCATACTGGGGGTCGGGCTGCAAGAGGCCGATCCACTCGCCCCCCATCTTCTGGTAGAGGGTCCTGTTCAGGAAGTGGACCTCGACCGTCTCTTCGGCGGTCTTGTCCCCGGCGAGGGTCGCCCTCCTCGATGTGGATACCTCCGTGGAGCTCTGATCGCTGAGGTTTATCTCCCCCGCCCACCGGAGCGATATAATCTCCCCCTCCAGGGACCCCTCGCCCTCGAAGTTTCGAAACTCGACGGTCTGGTCCATATCGATCTCGAAGCTGTAGGATTCTAGATCGCTGACGGCCTCCGCCATACTCTCTTTGACCTCGCCGCCGCTCGGCCCTCGTTCGTCTCCAATGCAGCCGGCAAAGGCCGCCACCGCTGCCAGGGCCAGCACCAGTAAGATTCTCTTCATCAGGTTCCCATCTCCCCTATTCGGCGCGCGATTCGTAGGCCTTCCTCAGGCAGAGCTCTCGAACTTCTCCCCGGTGATCATCTCGAAGAGCTTGATGTAGATCTTGCTCGTCTGACCGATCACGTCCTCGGGAAGGGCCGGTATCTCGGGCTCAGCCTCTCTTCTCTCCCTGGCACCGTAAAGCTGGTCCTTGTACCCAATCCTTCGGTAGTGCTGGCGGACGTACTCCTTGGAGAGGTCGACGAACTCCCCCTCCTCGTACTTCGCCTTATCCCAGAACCGGTCCTCGTCGGCGGTCCCGTAGACGTCGACGACCATTACCTTCCTCTCCTCGTCGAAGGCGAACTCCTTCTTCCCGTCGACGTGGATGAGCCCCCTAGGCTCCACCTCTCTTTTGATGTCCTCGTCGATCCTGAGGACCGTCTCCCGGATCGCATCGTACTCTTCGGGCGAGAGGCGCGAGATCTTCAACGCCTCGGCCTTGTCGAGGAGCCGGTCGACCCTCTCCAGCTTCGTTGAGACCTCGATGTAGGGTTCGGGGAGCGGCTCGCCGTACTCGACCTTGTGCCCCTTAGAAAAGCCGAGGGCTTCGGGCTTGACTTTGCCGGCTCCAAGCCTGTCAAAGATCGACCCCGCCGCGTACCACCTGCATATGACCTCCAGGGGTATCAGGTAGTTTCCGGACCCCGGCTTGATCTTCTCGGGCTGGATCACGTCCACCTTTTTGACCAGCATCCCATTCGGGGGTAGAAACTTCTCGAAGTGAGTTGCAATCCCCATCTTCTCCGCCCGCGAAAACCAGTGGACCCCCTCCCTGCAGAGCGTCTCCCCCTTGTGGGGGATGAGGCTGGGGATCACCTTGTCGAAGACGGATATCCTATCCGTGAACCTGAACTCCAGCTCCCGGCCGAGGTCGTAGACCTCCTTGACCGAGCCCATCCTCAAAGGCTTCCGTTCCATCGTCAACCCCATCTGTCAGTTGGTGGATAACTCTTTTGCTGTCGATGCCTGAAAGCCCGGGTTTAAAAAGATCGCGAAAATGGCGAAGGGAAAAAGAGGGCAAAGGCCCCCGAATTTGAGGCAGATCCGTCAGGCAAAAAAGGTGCTGTCTGCCCTGCCCGATAGGAGCTGGCCTTCAGAGCCGATGGCCTCGTAGCTTCCCCGGATCGATCCCTCTTCGATATCGAGGTCCAGAACGTAGAGGCGGGACCCGTCCAGCGGAACCAGATGGAGCAGCAGCTCGTCACCGGTGGCCGATCCGCTGGCTCCGACCTGGCTTTTGACGCCTCCTGCGGTCAGGCACCCGGTCCCGAAGACGACCTCTCCGGATCGGAAGAGATTGAGGTCGATCTTCCCGGTGACGTCGCCCACGAGGGTCAGATCCACTTCGTCCAACGCGCCCGATTCTGTCACCGTCTCTTCGACGACCCCAGCATCGTCGACGACGTCTTCACCGGTCGCGTTCAGTGAATCGTCGTTCTTTAAATCGTTCTTCCCGGGCTCGGCTGCATTCAGGTCCTCCGCCTCGTCGTTCAACTCGGGCATGCCGAGATCGAAGCCGAGGTCGTCGGCGCCGAGCCACTCGACGGTATCGACGTAGCGGAGCCTGGGGCAAAGCCCCTCTGCGGCTCCCAAGACGAAAGAGGATATCACTATAGAAAGCAGCAACAGGCTTAGGTATCTCATATCTCTCGAAACTCCTCTTAACCACGAAACTCTCGATCTACAAGGACCATATGATCTCATAACTTCAACAAATACCTTTTGGATTTCCTGAGGTTCAGACCGCTCCTAGACCCGCACCGAAACTGCTTGCAAGATTCGGAGGCAGTACCTCTTCGGTCTGCATGGGACCGGAAAACCCGCCCAGAGGCGTGGTTTTGTATCCGGAGGCGGCACCGTACCCTGCGAGGCCCGATGCCGAATAGGCGGCGTAGGTCCCTTGAATCGGGCTCGTCAAAAGGCTGAACCTTAGCCTGATGAGGGCCGGTTCGCCCACGGTGAGCACGCGAAGATCCAAAAGGTTTGATGTCGCATACCCCGCCGCGGTGACAAGCCTGGTGCCGCTCGTCGAGGTGATGGTCCCCTCCCCGAAGACCTCGCCGTCGGCCTGATAGAGCGTCAGGTCCAGCCGTCTCGTCTCTTCGTCCGTCAGGGTGAAGGACCAGATCCCGGCGACGTCGGCTGGGGTCTGGCCAGAAAGGCCGGGATAGATCCATCCGGTCCCGTTCTCCCCTGAAAGGTTCATCATGCCGACGATGTAGCCCTCGGTGTGATGAACGTCGACGATCTGAAGTCCTCCGATTCCGAGCCATTCGTCTTCGGGCGATCCGTCCGATGACGCCGGATGGGATGCCGCCAGAAGGAGCGCCGGTATCAAAACCAGAACGATTCTCATCCAATAAAACCCCCAATAAGACATAACTGAAAAAAGTTTGAAGGGATGATCCCCCCTTCATCAGCTCATGGCGTTTCCGCCCGATACCCCCATCCCGATGCTGACCGTCGAGGAGGGCTCGGGTGGCACGGTCTGGGCGGTGGCGTAGAAACGGTTGCCGTTGCAGTTTCCAGCCCAGGACGAGCCGTCAGAGGAGTAGGCGCTGTAAGTGCCGAAGATGCTGTTTCCGCTCACAGAGGTCCTGAGCCTGTACATGTTGTTTCCACCGACGGTGACCAGGCGAAGCGACAGGTTAGACCCGTCAACGAACCCCGCGGCAGTGACCTCCTGGGTAATGACTCCCGTGGTCATGACTCCCCCTCCGAAGACCTCGTTTCCGTACTGGTAGAGGGTGAGGTCGACGGATCTTGAGGCGGTGTCGATGAGGCTCAGAGTCCACCTTCCAACGACGTTCGACCACGGCGTCTCAGGTGTGGTCTCTGGCGTCGAAACGCCGCTGCCGTTGTCGGCGCTGGGGCTCATCCCGGTGGTCGGGTCGATGTAAAACAGGGACTCGCCTTTGAAGGCCTCTCCCACGTCCTCTTTGATCCCGCTTCCGCTTGTATCGCTGAGGTAGTCTTCGGACGCTGCGGGAAAGGCAAAAGCCGCCAATAAGATCAGCGGCACCATCAATGCCTTTTGAAATTTCATAACCTTAAACCTCCTTTATCGTTCAGATGAGTACAAATTTGCCGGGCCAATTCGCCCGGCTTTTTGATGCATACTCGCCCTTTTCTCCTTACCCCCTCAGCTCTTTCGGGACCCGGTGACGGTTCCACTCCAGGTCGATCCGTCGCTCCCGTAAGCCGCGTAGCTCCCGGAGACGAGATCTCCGGTCAGTGACAGGTCGAACCTGTAAAGGGCGATGGAGTCGAGGGATACGAGGTCGAGTTTCATCTCATTGCCGACGACGGTGCCGCTGGCTGCAGCCTGGCTGGCGGAGTCGAGGCCTGAGGCCGGCCGGTTCAACCAGTCGATCATCGACTCGATCCCCAGATCCTCTGAGGCGGAGGCACCGGCGGCCGAACCGTCAGACGGGCCCAAAACACCCTTGCCGAAGACGAGGTCTGCTCTCTGGTAGAGGGCCAGGTCCAGGGATCTCGTGGTGCTCTCTGCCATCGCAAAAGACCATCTACCCGAAAAGTCCGACGGCTCCGAGGACGCCGCGGTCTCCGCAACAGGAGGCAGAGCGGTCGCGCCCGTCCCGCCTATGTTGTAGACCTCCCGGTCGGCGGGTGCTTCTGGAATGTTGGCGATGCCGCCGTCGGTCTTTTCGACGGTCGTATTATTTGCGCTGGCGCTGCCGACCTTCGATATGTATTCGGCTGTATGGTGTATGTCCGATATGGCCATCTCGTTGCCGAGCCAGTCATCAGCAGCCTGGCCTGCGGAGACGAAAGAGATGAGGACCGCTAGAGATAACAGAGCAGTCTTACAGTTGGTCATCCAATTTTAACCCCCGTTCCTGTAGATGAACTTCTGGGTATAAAATCGTTTTGTTTTTCGAAAACGGGGGCCGGAGAAGTTATTCACCCGTCTCGAATATGAATGAGTGAGCCTGCCTGAACTTTTGGTCCTTCATCATGCAGCCCTCGGGTTTTCCCTTCATCCACCGGTCCCGTCCCATCTCTTTCCAGATCTCCTTCAGGCTCTTCTCCCGGACGTTCCCAAAGGAGATGGGCATGTAGGCGCAGGGGAGAACATTGCCCGAGGCGTCGACGTGAAGCCACCTTCGGCCCGCAAAGCAGCCGAACATCTCGGGGCCGAGGAGGTAGGGGAAGGCAGAGACCCTGGGGCCCTCCGGCAAGCGGTTCTTCTCCTGGTGGAACCGACGGAGCCGGTCTACGTCGCCCTTGCACAAGACATCATCAAGATGGGACGACCACCTCCCCACGGCAACGATCTCGTAGAGGGATAGCTCGTGAGCCCCAAGCTCTGCCGCTAAGTTGTAGGCGTCCTCCAGGTCGTCTATGTTCATGGGGGATGCGACCATGAAGAGGTCCACCATCAGGCCTCCAGCCAGGGCGTTTTTTATCCCCGACAGGGCGTCGGAGAAGGCGCCACTTCTTCCCCGAAACCGGTCGTGCTCTTCGGGGTGGGGGCTGTCGATGCTGATTCTGACGGCGTAAAGGCCGGCCCTTTTGAGGGACCGAGCCAGCTCTTCGGTCAGGCCGTAGCCGCTGGAGAAGGAGGCGGAGATGGCCCTCTCGTCGACCTGGGCCACGAGGTCAGGAAGGTCGCGCCTCAGCATAGGCTCACCGCCGTCGAAGGATATCATGTAGCTTCCGAGGTCGAGGGCCTCGTCGATCACCCTTTTTACGTCCTCGGAGCTGAGGACCTCCCCCTTTCGCGACGGGGCGCTGCAGTGGAGGCAGTCGTTGGGGCAGGCGCGGATGATGGCGATCGAGACCTGGTCGGGGATTCTCCTCCTCGTCAGGGCCGCCACCTGGGCTGAGATCATCCGGTCGAAGGCGGGACTCGGGGCCGGGGGGATCCAGGTGGAGAAGATTATCTGGTCGGGGCCCGAACGGATCGGCTTCTCGCTTGCGAAGGTCTCGTTGATCTTTCTCATGACGGGACCTGCGACCAGAGAGAGGGGGCCGGTCGCCCGGAAGGTGATCTTGCCGCCCTCGGTCTCGGCCTCTATCTTCAGCAGCGGTTTTTCAGCGACTTGCATTCTTCTCCCCACTTGTCGACGATGCTTCCGAGCCTCGCCTTGATCTTTTCGTCTCCGCCAGCCTCGGCGAGAGCAGTCTTCGCGGCGCGGCAGTGGTCCCGGATCACCTCGGCGCAGAGGCCGAGCGTCGCCTCCGTCGAGTGATCCCTGCTGTAAATCACGGGAAGGGTGATGGAGGTCTTCTCCGAAGATTTGCCCTTCTCCATCCCGAGGAACTCGTTCAGGTCGTCGGCTACCTGGTAGGCGAGGCCCAGGTGCATACCGTAGCTCTCGAAGAGGGCGACGTCATCGTCGGACGCGCCAGCTATCAGGCACCCGATCTTGGAGGACGCGGAGATGAGCGACGCCGTCTTCTTGCAGATGCAGAGGTAGTAGTCTTCGGGCCTGTTCCTGCTGGCGAGGTCGAGCATCTCCCCTTCGGACATCTCCATGCAGGCATCGGAGAACGCCTCGATCACCGCCTGGCTGTAGCCGGACATGAGGCCGATGGATCTGGATATCAGGTAGTCGCCGCAGAGGAGGGCCGCCTCCATCCCGTACTTATGAAAAGCGCTGGCCACGCCACGCCGCTCTGTCCCGTGGTCGAGGATGTCGTCGTGGACGAGGGAGGCCGCATGCACCAACTCCAAAGCCAGGGCGGCGTCCACCGATTTGGCGGGGTCGCAGCCGAAGGCCTCCGACGAGAGGACGAGTATTAGGGGTCGGACCCTCTTTCCGGGCGATGTGAGGACGTACTTTATGACCTCGCCCAGGCCCGAGCCCGGCAGGCTCTCGGTCAGCCTAATAAGCTCCCCGTTGATCAGATTATACTCGTCCCAGGCCTCGAACATCTCAGAGGTGGTTGGCCGGATCTATATTTAGGTGTTGCGAAACGGAACCGACGGTTGCGTCTTTTTGAATAGAGCTTCATCGGAAGGTTTCAAGGCATCTCCCCGATTTTCTCGGAACATTCCGATTTATGTAGTCACCGAACCGCTGAATACTGGAACGGGTCCAAGCCCCTCAACTCTTCGCAAGAAGCCTCTCAAAGTTCTAATTGAAAACACAAAAGATATTATATTATATCTGCAGAAGTTCGGGCGAGGATACGCATATGAAGGCGATTTTGGTTCTATCTTCGGCTCTGCTCTTCGTTATCGGACTGCAGGGCTCGGTCGGCTCGGCCCAGACTCTGGCCAGCACCTTCGATGAGGGCGGCGAGGGGTGGGGTTCAGAGGGGTGCTCTCACTTATCCTGGCAGCAGTATGGGGGCGATCCGGGCGGGTTCCTTCAGGCGGAGGGCGCGGGCGACGGAGCCTGGAGCCGTGAGTCGCCGAAATCCTGGTCTGGGGACTGGAGCAGGTATGTGGGTGGGGTATTGAGCTTCGACGAGAGGCTGATCGCGGCCGATGGGCCCGATCCAGAAGGGGGCATCGTGAAGATCGTGACCTCCGACGGGACGGTCCTGTCCTGGTGCTTTCCAGCTCCCGAGAGGTTCTGGACCGGTCGCGAGGTCGTCCTCAGCGCCTCCAACTTCGGGGCGTCGGATGTCGAGTTTCGACAGGCCATGAGGTCGGTGGCTGGGATTTCGATCGGGGGCGAACGGATCGGAAAGAGGGCGATCATCGGCCTTGACAACGTCGCCGTCGCGCCGCCCTCGGGCCTAGACCTCTCCACCACCTTCGATGAAGGCGACGGCGGATGGAGGCCCGAGGGAGACGTCTCTTTCGAATGGAGGGAGATGGGCGGAAACGGCGGAGGGTTTCTCGTGGGCCAGGATCTCGGCGACGGCAGCACCTGGTACTACGTCTCCCCTGCCTCTTGGGCCGGGGACTGGACCCCTTACGTCGGAGGGGCTTTGATCTTTGACTTGAAGATGATCGACTCGGGCAAGGGGGAGCCTTACGAGGCGGACCTGGTGAGGGTCGTCGGGACTGACGGGTCGGCGGTCTCCGTCTCCTCTTCATCCTTTTCATATTCAGAAGACCTGCCAGCGAGCTCCTGGACCCGGCGCTGGGCGGTCCTCACCTCCGCCGCATTTGGAACAACCGAGGAGACGTTCTCAAGGGTCATGAGTTCTGTGGACCGGGTTTTGATCAGGGGCGAGTACTCGGACAGCAGCGACGTCGAGGGGCTTGACAACGTGATCGTGACATTGCCGGTCACCACCGACCTTGTGAGCACCTTCGATCTCGGGGACGAGGGCTGGAGAGAGGGCCGGGACGTATCCCTCTCCTGGAGCGAGGCCGGAGGAAATTCGGGCGGCTTTCTCCGGGGCGAGGACCTGGGGTCCGGGCAGACCTGGTACTACGTCTCCCCCACCTCTTGGGCCGGGGACTGGACCCCTTACGTCGGAGGCGTATTGAGCTTCGAGCTGAAGGTGGTCGATTCAGGGAACGGCAGCTCCACCTTCGGGGACGTGGTCCGGATATACGGTAAGGACGGGTCTTACCTATCCTGGTCTTGCGACCCGCCAAAAGGCTCCTGGACCCGCCGCCAGGTGTCCCTGGTGCCGTCCAACTTCAGAGAGTCCGGTGGGAGCTTCGACCTGGTTATGGGGGACGTATCGGAGGTCTGGATCAGGGGCGAGTACAGCAACATGAGGGACGTGGGGGGGCTTGACAACGTGATGGTCACCCTGGGTCCCGAGGGGTAAGCGTTCAAGACGGGACCGATTTGAGGCGTCTATAGCCTCTTCAAAACTCGGTGGCGATCTGACCTCGCCGACCTCTCCGTCGTCGGCCGCGAAGATCGGTTCCCTCCGCAAAGTTTTTGGCATTTCGCGCCGATATATTTTCTATATGGTGGGAAGAATTAGACGATCAGCTCTCGGACTGATATCCACAACTTTTGTTTTTTTGGCGTTGGTGTCCGGGGCATACTGTCAGGCGGACCCAAACGAGCCTAACGGCGAGCTTGGGGACGCGACCGCGATAAACGCCGGCGGTGCTTTTGGAGGGAGCACGAGCCCGGCGGGGGACGTGGACTTCTACAAGTTCAGGATCGACAGCCCGGGGGTCCTGGAGGTGAAATTGACCACCGTTCCAGACGATATGAAGACAAGGATCGACTTTTACGGCAAAAACTTCAACTGGATCACGAGGGTCGACGCCTCAAACCCCGGCGACCTTGTGACCCTGAACCTGGACATCACGAACCCCGGCTGGTACCATGTCGGGATATCGGATCTCGCGAGGAAGTCTCACGATCTCGGGTACTCCTTTGACCTGAACTTTGAGCCTGTCGTCGATTCGAACGAGCCGAACGGCGAGATCGGAGACGCCACCGAGATCAACTTCGGCAGTTCCGTCGATGGATACATCTTCGCCGGGGGCGACGTGGACTTCTACAAGTTCTACATAAACAGCTCAGGAATCCTGGACGTGCTGCTCGATAGCGTCCCAGACGATATGAAGACGAGGATCGACTTCTACGGCAAAAACTTCAACTGGATCACCAGGGTCGACGCCTCAAACCCCGGCGACCTTGTGACCCTGAACCTGGACATTGCCAGCCCCGGCTGGTACTACGTAGGAATATTGGACCTCGCGAGGAAATCCCACAACGTCGGGTACGCTTATCACGCGGAGTTTGAGCCGGTGGTGGACGAGAACGAGCCCGACGGCGAGATCGGGGACGCGACGGATATCAACTTCGGCGATCTCGTGAGCGGGCACATCTTCCCCAGGGCAGACGTGGACTTCTACAGGTTCAATGTGCCAACCCCCGGAATTTTGGAGGTGAAGCTGACCGACTCCCCCGACGATATGAAGACGAGGATCGACTTCTACGCCAAGAACCACAATTGGATCACCAGGACCGACGCCTCCAACCCCGGCGATTTGACGACATTGAATATCGACATCGCAAACCCCAGCTGGTACTACCTTGGGATCGGCGACCTCATGGGGGCCTCTCACAATGTCCAGTACGGCTTTTCGGTCGCCTTCGAGCCGGTGGTGGACGCAAGCGAGCCGAACAGCGAGATAGGAGATGCGACAAAGATTAATTTCGGCGAGGTCGTCAACGGCATAATCTTCCCGAAGGGCGACGCCGACTTCTACAAGCTCTGGGCGGATATAGGGAAGTTAGAGGTGAAACTGACCGATTCGCCCGACGATATGAAGGCGAGGATCGACCTCTACGGCAAGAACTTCAACTGGATCACGAGGATTGACTCCTCTAACCCCGGAGATCTGGCGACCCTGGAGTTCGAAGTTGCAAGCCCCGGCTGGTACTACATCGGGATCACCGACCTGGAGGGCAAATCCCACAACCTCGGGTACTCCTTCCAGGCGAGGGGAGTGGGCGCTACAAAGGACGATCTCGGGACAATGAAGGACGGAACCGTCGGAACGAAGACCGGAGAGGTTCAAAAGGTTCCGGATGGCGCAACTGGTGGGACGACAACGTCGTATCGAGAGGCAAACCTCAATCATTCGGGATTTGATTTCTCCGAGGGCGCCATCGGTGAATACCCCACCTACGATGGAGAGATAATAAGCTGGCAGTCTGACCTTATGGCGACAACTCACCCGGATTATCCTCGAGATAGTAGTTACCTTTGGTGGAGGAACCTCCATCTGGATGATGTGAATCACGCCAGCCAGACCAAGGACATGGGCGCAGTCGATATCTCAACGGTACGAACGGTTCCTGCAGAGTGGGACAAATCACCCCTGATACCACCTCTCCTGTTGGGGCATACGATCGTTGCCAAGTGCTATGACGGTTATGTCAAGTTCCAGGTGATATCGGTTGATCCTGTAGACTGGTCAGCTCGTGTCAAGTATTCCTACTCCGCGGATGCCGTCTTCGACGATATCGCAAGTTGAGGGGGGGCTTGACAGAGCTTACGAGATAGGGCATCAATAAAATCCGACCTGATGAAAGGCTTCACCGGGAACGAGCCGTTCGCCCGATCCGGCGACGGGCCGTTCTGAAGCCGGGTGGATAGATGCTCGGGCTGGGGCGGGGCGCCGGGCGAGGTGGTTTGGGATCTTTGCCCCTCTCTCGCCCCGGTCCATCCTCGGCCGTTCGGCTCCAGCTCCTGGGCGGGGCCCAGATGGCGGAGGCCAGACAGAATCCCGAGATCAAAATCAGGATTGTGCATGCCCGCGCCGTCGGCGCGGCCTCTCTTTTTGACTGAATGTATCTGACCGACGATCTTACGGTTCGTTCTGGGGCGATCTTTTCGCCATCATCCGGCGAGCCTGCATCGCGAGAAGGCCGCTGGTCGCTTGGACTGGGGCGGGAAAGATTTTCAACGATGGACGAGAAAACGAAAGACTGATGCTCGGCCTTTCTGCTCGGCGGAGGCTTTGAGGCCGTTGTGGGCGATGGTGGGCAAACTTGGGTTGTAGTTTCAGAAGAATCTCGAAAGAAGGGGCGGATATGAAACAGGATGAAATACTGGAAAAGGCGCGGTTCGAAGACGAAAATGAAATCAAGATTCTGTACGTCGCCGGCAGCCCCTACGAGATGGGCTACCAGCACGGCCGGATTCTGGCCGATAAAATCGACCTGATGGTGAACCGGACCCTCCTCGCCACAGCCGCCTACGTCGCCGCCCAGACGAGCTCGGACCTGGAGAGGGCGGAGGATATGCTCTGGATCGGGCAGAAAAAGGCCGAGCCGTTCCTTCCCGAGGAGCTGAGGGAGGAGATGGTGGGGATCGCCGACGGCGTTCGGGACGCGGGCGGGAAGGTGACGCTCGATCAGATCCTGCTCTGGAATACCAACTACGACCAGTGGTGCATCTACTGTCACCCTTTCTATTGGAATTGCGACGGCGACGACAGTGGAGCGCCCTCGGCTTCGCCCCCGCAAGCACCGACAGGCGGCGGGTGCAGCAGCTTCTCCGCCTGGGACGAGGCGGCGGGCGGCGACGGCAAACTGATCTTCGGCAAGAACGAGGACAACTTCAACATGCCCGAGCAGCTCGACTGCAGGATGATGGTGGTGGCAGATCCCGACGACGGGTTTGGCCACGTATTCATGACATATCCGGGGATGATCGGCCTCGACGGCGGCGTCAACGAGGAGGGGTTTGAGATGATGACCCAGCTCAGCTCCATGCGGCAAGAGAGCATGGACGGGTGCGGCATCGCCGTCTTCACCCGCCTTCTATTGGCCCATGCCAAGACTGTCGACGACGCCGTCAGGATCTTCCGGGACAATCCCCGGTGTGCTGGAATCGCCTACCACGTCGCCGACGCCAAGAGAAAGCAGGCGGCGGTGGTGGAGACCTCCTCAAAGATGGTTTGCGTCCGGCATCCCATGGACGACGTGAAGGCGATGTGGCAGACGAACCACTCCAACTGCTACCCCGGCTGGATGGGCTACTCGGGGTACAACATGGTGAGAGATCAGGCCCCCGTAAACGAGATCGAGGACATATCCACCATCGAAAATTGGCAGGCCAGCCTCAAGGACCCGTACAACTTCTACGTCCAAGCGCCCAGCCGGTTTGAGAGGTACGGGCAGCTGATTCATGAGCATTACGGCAACATATCCCCGGAGAACGCCATGAAGATCTTGTGCGACCGGTACGACCCCTACACCCGGATGACCCGGCCGGAGGACTTTCCCTCCTGGACGAACAACATCCTCTGCACCATATGCGCCCTCTACCCCGACTTCGCCTATCGGGCGAAGGAGCCTCTGGGAGAGTTCAAAGCCCACATAGCCAACATGTGGAGCCTCGTCGCCCGTCCCGAGACCGGGGACCTGTGGCTGGCGATCCGGGACTTTCCGGCGCAGCGGGGCGGGTACGAGCACTTCAACCTGAACGATCTATTGGGCCGGCGGCGCTGACCAGCCCGGCCCCCCCTCCCCAGCCGTCCGCTCACCAACGCTGGTCATAGCCGGCGACTCCGACATTCTGATACCGCCGGAGAACGGCCGCATCCTGGCGGAGGAGATCCCCGGCGCAGAGCTTCACACGATCGAGGGGGCGGGCCACCTATTCTGGATCAGCCATCCGGACGAGACCTTCTCGATGGTGGCGGAGTTTCTGGAGGAGAATGAGAACCTAATGTCAGAGGTGGATTAGGTTTACCGGCTAATAACAATAATTTTTAAAAATATCTTTTTATGTGTTCGTATATTCGGTTGGATCTTCAGCACAATTATTGTGAATATTTAGTTTAAATAGGGCATAGACGTTTAGTTGCTAATGAATGTGATATTTATCTAATTATCTCATGTACTTTTTCAATTATATCAGAAACATCCTTAATTTCTAATATTTCCTTATCATCCATAAGCTCGGCAATTCGTTTTCCGAATTCGGGTTTTCTGAAATGATCATAAGTGACAGCATGATCCATCCGATATTTTTCGACTACATCTTTAAGGGCTTTTGAAAATTTATTTTCTGACCTTAATAATTTAATCTCAGCAGGTGTCCACGTTTCAGCATCATTTTTTGGCCAATAATGATTGAGACATTTTGAGATGAGATCATCCGAAAAAATATCCTCAAATTCTTTTATTCCTGCAAATATCACATTAGTTTCAATATATTCCGGACTGAAGCCGATTTGACTTAACTTGTCTTTCGTTACCTTTCTTGATCGATCTAACTGTGTATCTTTATCCAAAAACAAAACGGTGGCGTCGGATTTATTTTTGTTTAATAATTTTAAAAATGCGTCCCAACACGCGTTACTCTTAAGATTTACCAAAACAACTCCATCTTCCGTCAACGTTTTCTTTGTGACTTTTTTATACAGTATGGGCAATGCATTTTCTTCAGTATCTCCTTCAACTATTAAAAAACATCTCTCAAAAAATAAGCTGCTATTTTTAATACCCGAAATCTCAGAAACATTGTCAAGGAACTCTTTGATCCCGTCTTCATCGTGCCCTTTTAGGTATTCTACATGAGAGATGCCTTTATTTTGCAAAACATGATTTATGACTTTTGCAGGTGCACGATCTATCATGGAAATTGAGTGCGTACAGATGATGATTTGGATTTTCGCGTCAGGTATGTTAGAAAGATTCTCTAATGTATAAAACATTTCTTTCTGAGCGCTATAATGTAAACTTGCATCGGGCTCATCATAGCCTCGTATTATTCTTCTGTGTTTTTCTGCAGTTCTAATTTCTTTATCCCATTCGGTTATGGCTAAAAACAATCTTTTCTTTGAACCTTCTCCAATATTATTAATCGAATGTAAGCCAGTCCCGTAATCAATTAGGAGATCGGATAATTGATATCCACTTGTAAAGTCAATAGAATGATATCCCGAAATCTTCTCAACTTTATCGATTATCCCCTTGACTTTACTGAAAAGACTGTCGTTTATTCTAGTGTCAAGATCTTTTATAATCTTCTCTCTTTTTTTCACCAAACTTCGTTTTAACTTTGGATTTCCTTCTTCATCGTAATCATAGAAAAATGACTTATAAACATCAGTCAATGTTCGTTCAATTAATTTTCTAGGATTTCCATAAGTTGAGCTATCATAGTACTCGAATATAGGTAAAAACTCTGATAATTCTGACCATTTAATCTCGCTCCAACCTTGTTTCTTCGGAATAGTCTCAAAATTTTGTTGAATATACAATGACAACCGTTCTTTTGCCTCATTTACAGATCCGTATTCTAACGAAAATGTGCTACAGAGGTCTTTAAGCACAGGAGCTTTTAAACTATTAATCTCATTTAATTCTTCCTGTTCAAATACGTATCTATTAATGAGAGACCTTGTGACCACGTTATCTTGCTCGTCCAGAGAAAATTCTTTTTCCAACGTAATTTCGTTATTTATTATATATTCTTTTGATATATCCCTTGCCTTTTTCCCATTTACATTAAAACCTAATCTTATTCTACATGTTCTCTCCTTTTTATTATTAATCTCTTGAAATATATCTTGGCTCATAGGTTGATTATTTAAAGCTATGTTTAATGCTTTCAATATTGACGATTTACCGCAGTCGTTTTCTCCGATAAATATCGTCATTTTGTGAATAGGTATCTCACCACTGTCTTTAAAACATTGAAAATTTATTAATCTTATATATTTCAACTCCATTTATTTTACCCTTCTTGTCAAATATTTATCCCTTATATCCGAGCTGAAATATTTTCCGTGTGATTGTGCATTCATTAATGATGTATAAACATCAAGAGGAACTCCAATGTATTGATATATTCTATCGCCTTTAAACACTATCTCTAATATTCGATCATTCTCATCATATCCTATGGATTTTATGTTGCTTGAAACAACATCCACTCTCTGCAAATTCGTATCCTCCATCCTGTAATTGCAAAGTCAGTTTAACATACAATTATATGTATCTTTCCCTAACGACATAACCCCATACCTATCATAATAAACATCATCTACTATATTTCCAGATAAGTTTCCATAGCGGAATAAATCAAGCCAGAAAATTCTCAGCACGTTATCTATAAAACCAAAAATAGTTGCGCTGAATCCGAACTAAAAAGGAGGGCGGTGGAGAGGGTGAGGTAGGAGGACCGCCCCCTACGCCACTTCCTCGCCCGTCCTCACCCTGACCGACCTTGCCACCGGGATCACGAAGATCCTGCCGTCGCCGGGCCGTCCGGTTCTGGCGGCGGTGGAGATCGTCTCGATCAGGCTGTCGACTTCTTCGTCCTTCACGATCAGCTCGATCCTGATCTTGGGGAGGAGGTCGACGTCCATCGTCCTGCCCCTGAACTGGAGCTTTATCCCCTTCTGCTCGCCCCGGCCCGTCACCTCGCAGACGGTCATGCCCACAAAGCCCTTCTCCTCCAGGGCCTTTTTGACCTGGTCAAGCCTCTCGGGCCTGATTATGGCCTCAACTTTCATCATCGCAAATCACCACCTTTCGCCGCTAGGCGTAAGCCTTCTCACCGTGCTGGGATATGTCAAGCCCCACGTACTCCTCATCTTCGGTTACCCTAAGGCCCATCGTCGCGTCGACGATCTTCGCCAGGGCGTAGGTCACAACGAAGGCGTAGACCACCGCGGCTCCGGCGCCGATCACCTGGGCGACGAACTGGTCGACGTTCCCCTGGAGGAGGCCGGAGTATCCGCCGACAGCCTCGATTGCGAAGATGCCCGTCGCAATAGCACCCCAGAGGCCGCCCATGCCGTGGACCGCCCAGGCGTCCAGGCTCTCGTCAAGCCCCTTTCCGACCCTGAATAGGAGCGCCTTGTAGCAGAGGAGGCCTGCGACCGCCCCGATCACAAGAGCCGACATCACGTCGACGAACCCCGCCGCTGGGGTTATGGCGACAAGCCCCGCGATCCCGCCGCTCACCATGCCCAGAGCGCTCGGCTTGCCCTTGACCCAGGAGGCGAAGAGCCACGCCAGAGCCCCCGCGGCTGCAGAGGTGTTCGTCACGACGAAGGCGTTTGCTGCAAGTCCGTCAGCTGCCAAAGCGGAACCTGCGTTGAATCCGAACCACCCAAACCAGAGGAGCGCAGCGCCGAGCATCGTCATCGGTATGTTGTGAGGCTCCATATCGTGGTCGCCAAAACCGATCCTTTTGCCGATAACAAGAGCCAGGGCGAGGGCGCCGAAGCCGGAGCTTATGTGAACTACGGTGCCGCCAGCGAAGTCGAGGGCGCCGAGCTGGCTCGCCCAGCCGCCGCCCCAGGCCCAGTGGGCGAGGGGATCGTAGACGAGGGTAGTCCAGAGAATTCCGAAGACTATGAACGAGCCGATCCTCACCCTCTCAGCCACGGCAGAGGTTATTATCGCAAGGGTGATCCCTGCGAACATGAGCTGGAAGGCCATGAACAAGAGACCAGGTATCGTCATATCTCCCGCGTCCATGCCGACGCCTCGCAGGCCGAGGAAGTCAAGGCCTCCTATGAAGCCCGCTATGTCAGTCCCGAAGGATAGACTGTAGCCGACCAGTACCCACTGGACGCTGACCAGGGCCATCGCCAGGAAGGAAAGGCCGATCATGGAGACTACGTCCTTCTTCCGGACGAGACCTCCGTAGAATAGCCCGACTCCTGGTATCATCAACATGACCATGGCCGTTGCGACCAGGATAAAGGCCGTATCACCGCTGTCTAGAACCATAATGCACCACCTTTTGATCTTCGAAGTCCGTATCTTGGATTGACCATCAATACGTGCGACTTGTCTGACGAGCAGAACGCCTTCATGCATTTATAAAGAGATTTGATAAAGTTTCATAGTGGTTATGAAAAATGCTTATCTTATATGTTCCGCTCTTATCCAAGAAAAATCGACATCCTTTGCCATCTCGGTCGTGCGACGGCTGATGAACTCTTGGGAACTCTGTGTCCCTCATTTTTCCGCATCAGTTGGGCGATCTTGGAGACGTATCCATCGAGACGTACCCAGCACGGCTATCCGCCCTGAGAGCTTGCAGGGGTATGGGCAAAATGACTTTTTTGCACCCTTCAATGGGGGTGAGAGGAGAAGGTGAAAGAACAGCTCGAGGCCGTCGACCTGTGGGAGATGAGAAGCGCCAAGGCCGTAAACATCTCGGGGGGGCAAAAGCATCGGGCAGCTCTTGCAAGGGCTCTTGCGATCCAGCCCCGCCTTCTTTTGCTGGACGAGCCGTTGGCAGCTCTCGACATAAGAAGGCAGGCGGTAACTATTCAGCACCCAACAACCAGCATCGGCAAACTCAATTGATGAGATGTCGCGTGGCCAGTTCCAGAGAGCTAACTTCAAGTAACTTCGTCAGTAGATATCGTTTTCCATTCTAGCGCAAATTGTTTGTCGGCATGCCTTCATAACCAAAATCAGCATCATGCGGGCGATTCGGGATAGCTGAATAGTTACGGCAGGCGGAGATGAGAAAGGAGCTGAGGACTCTGATCAGAAACTTTGGCGTTCCGAGCATAGTCGTCACCCACGACCTTCGGGTTTTGGTCAGCATCGGCGATAAAGTGTTCCTCCTGGAGGAGGGAAAGGTGATCCACTCAGGTCCCGCAGAGGAGGTCTTCAATGCGAAACCCCTCACTGGTGCGGTGGTGTCCACACGAACTCGTCCCACTCATCCCGCAACGCCGAGAAGTTCATGAACCATGCATGAAGAGATTCCTGAAGAGTGGACAATATGACAAAGGATACGGAGAAAATGGAAACGGGGACAATGGAAATCAAATATCGACCCATCGGGATCATCCATTCGGAGTATACGAATCAGGAGGAGACCCCCATCCAGGGGGTTTTCAACAGTTCCTCCAAAGGCGAGGTGGAGCTTTTTCCCGAGTACGTCTCGGGGCTGGAGGACCTTGAGTCCTTCTCCCACGTCATCCTCCTTTACCACTTCCACCGGGCGACGGGCTGCACTCTACTCCAGAAGCCCTTTCTCGATGGTGAGAAGGAGCGCGGGATCTTCGCCATACGCCACTTCAACCGACCAAATCCCATAGGCATCTCCATTGTGGGGCTGTTGTCGGTCAAGGGCAACGTTCTGGAGGTCTCCGGAATTGACGTCCTTGACGGAACGCCGCTCCTCGACATCAAGCCCTATGTCTGCCAGTTCGATCATCGAGAAGAGGCGAAGAGCGGGTGGGTGGACGATCAGCATATCCAAGACATCGGGGACTGGAACAGCACACCAAAGGAGCTCAGAAAACGAGAGAGGACGAACCTCTGATCGATCTCGTGGGCGGGGTCCCCACGCCGGTCTGGCCGAAGGGCTCTGTTATGCGAGCTTCGCCCTCGGCGCCACAATCCTGTGTCTGCTGGCGAGACATCGTGATGGAAGAGGAAAATCACATTCCTCGGCTCTCGAGATTGACCTGGGGAGCTTCATCGCCCTCCACAGGAGGACTCGGGCCGTGGCACAGCCGGAGCGGATCCAGTTCGGGATGCTTCTGGGTCGCGGTCGCGGTCGTGGCGCTGACCATTCGCACTTTGCCCTCGAAAGGACGAATTTAGGTACGTAGGGAATCGTCGCGATTAGGCACATCAAAAGTCGGAAAATATGATATTCTTAAATTATTTGTATACAACTGCGGAAAGTGGGTAAGGGGGTAGTGTTGAGCGAAAAAAAGGGCTATGGGAACGAGTCTTGCGGAAGGCGGCGCGGGCTTGATGGACTGTTACGGCGCAGACACCAATGAGCAATTAAATACTATCGTCGCTTCTTTTCGATTTCCCCGTTTGAATTTGTCTTGATTAAGAAAATGTCGCCGTCTAAGGCTTCATAAGAATTTGTAAAACCACCGATTATGTAGCCACCATCTTTGGTCTGTTGGACTGATCTGCCTTCATCAACACCCGATTCACCGAAATAATTGCTCCACTCTTCTTTTCCGTATGAGTCAGTCTTGATCAACCAGACATCTTTATCTTGGCCTCCACTACCGTAAGATGTAGTCCAACCCGCAACGATATATCCTCCGTCCTTAGTCTGCTGGATGGATTCACCACTCTCATCATTCGGGGAGCCGTGCCCATAAGTTTTATTCCATATTTCGTATCCTGTGGAGTTAGTCTTGATCAGCAAGACATCCTTATCATCGCTACCATGAGACGTGGTCCAACCTGTGATAATGTAACCGCCATCGGCTGTCTCGTGGACCGATCGCCCTCCTTCATCGCCAGGTCCGCCAATGATTCTGCTCCACATTTCATTTCCTTCTGAATTCCATTTCATCAGTAAGACATCAAAGTTGGTAATATGACTTGAGTCGGTTCTGCCGGTTACCACATAGCCATCGTCTTTAGTCTGCCAAACAAAAACACTGCTATCATCAACAAATTGACCTTCAGTGGTTTTATTCCATTCTTCGTTCCCTTTTGAGTCTGTTTTTATCAACCAGATATCTTGGCGTTCATTATTCACATTGGGGGATGTACGTCCCACGATGATGTAACCACCATCTTTTGTCTCTTGGACTGAATGACCACCATCGTAATATGCTGCTCCAAAAGTTTTGCTCCACTCTTTTTTT
>CAZNGI010000026.1:0-20388 GCA_964572505.1 uncultured Methanotrichaceae archaeon
CGTTTTCATCAAACAGAACTGGAAACCCAGAAATCTACACCATGAACATTAACGGCACCGAATTAACCCAGCTGACAAACAACATGGTTGATGATTACATCAAGGATTGGTCATCGGATGGCGAAAAAATCCTCTTTGAATCGGGAGATTTTCTTTGCACGATGAACCCAGATGGTACGGAGAAAGAGATCTTAGTAGAGGCGGGATCTATTATGGCCGCAGCTTTTTCACCAAATCGTGATGCAATCTACTACGCTGTTCTAGGTGGGGAGGAGGAACCCAATTTCTGGGGAATATACAAGTTAGAGCTTTAAGCCCAGATTAAAGGAGAGATCAGGAAATAGCTGGCTGGTTATGTCAATATAATCAGACCCAGCACACCATCCTTTTTTTACCAAGTAAATACATGTTTCGGGATTCTATCCAGCTGATTTTATAGCCGTCGCGCACACCTCCTACGGCACGAAAACCACCATCAGCAGAACCGCTATCATGCGAGGCTGCCCTCCGGATGAGGGCAAAATCCGGCCCAAACCCATCATGTTACGCTACAGAGCATTTTTATTCTTACAGTATGTGGAACGATTGGGTTTACAAGTCCCGATTTCCGAGATATTTTATAGATCGGCATGTATCATTTTAAAAAGACGATATTAAGAGACTAGAATAAATTTTCCAACTTTCAAATATTTTCCTAATACGCGAGGCTTCATCCAAAAGCACTGGTTCATCCAAAGGGCTAAATACTTTACCGCCCTTTTTGTATTATGCCTTCATCCGAATCCAAGGCGCAGTTCACGGCCACAATAAATAGTGAGCTGATGAGCTGGGTAGACGAGAACATAAAAGGGAGAAGATTCAGCTCGCGTTCCCACGCCTGTGAGTATGCTTTCGCTAGACTGAGAGCGGATAGTGACGGTACGTTGTATCGTCTAAGTGGGCTCTGGGACGAAAACGAGAGCGGCGAACCATGTTACCCTGAGATTATTTCTCCCCAAGATTTGGGCAGATTGCTTTACCCGGACTTCGAGGCAGTCGAGGCCCCTCTCGAACTTGAGGGATGGGTCCGATATCCACCGCTCCCTGGATATTTTCAGTTTCGATATGAGCGGGATATCGGACCGTTTTGGCTCGTCATTGAGACGGATAAAGGGCAGCAACGCATAGCTGCGACGCTTCTCTACAATGAAAAACCATTTGTGCGAGGTGATTACAATCTGGCTACGGGGCGCTGGATCGCCATGCGCCGTCTGAGCATCAACGATAGAGAGGTAGCTAACCTACAGGATTTCGCGAACGAGTTCACGAAATTTGCTGAAAAACTTGACGAGATTTACGAGAGGAAATAGCGGCCCTTAAAGGAGATGATGAAATGAGCGATATGGACGAGTGGATCGAAACCGAAAGCTTTTGGACGAAACAGATAATTATTTCCGATAACTTATCGGCAAAGATGGTAGTATACCCAAATAGCGGCATTGCTGAAGGGTTCATAATTGAGAAGACGTTAACGCCAACTGGTGAAGTATCTCTGAAATTTCTGAATAGAGTAAGGTATGCTTTTAGATCACACGAACATGATCGAGATTCTCTACGGCTCTGTATGAAAGGGATTGAAAATCTGACCCTTAGTTGCATTTAATGCCGTAAAAACTGAGCGATCTGAGAATGAGAACCATCGTCACTTTCGCCATCATGCTCCGACGGAACAATAACATCTGATGGGAGATGATTGATTTGCAAAAGTGCGAAGATTATACGCCGCACGTTGCTCAAGCGGGCGGCAATCTTTAGCCAAACAAGTGGCGATTACTTATGTTAGCCCGCCGAGAGGAGGGTCCCCTTATGGGGTGTATCCCTATTTTTCATCCCACGTTCACCAGCCGCCTGATCATGGAGCTGTGCTCCACCATGCAGGCGACGATGTAGGCCTCCTCGAGGCTTGCGCCGATCGCGAAGACGCCGTGCCCTCGGACTATGCAGGCCCTGTGCTCTTTGAGGGCTTGCGAGGCGTTTTTTGCGAGATCGAGGCTTCCCATCTCCCCCTCGATTATGGGGACGGCGCCGAGAAAACGGGCCCCTTCGCCGTCCATCGGCTCGAAGGGCCCTTCTTCCAGGATCGATGTGGCAACGGCGTAAGGGGAATGGGTGTGGATCACGGCCCCGGCCAGGGTCTTTTCGTAGATGGCCCGGTGGACGACGGTCTCACAGCTGGCGAGAGCGTCCTCTGGACATGGGCCTTCCCGGGTCACCTCGATCACCTCGTCTTCACCGATCTCGTCCAGCATCGATCCGGTGGAGGTGATCAGGATCTTTTCATCTAAAAGGAGGCTGATGTTGCCGAAATGGGCGTAAGCGAGGCCTGAAGCTACGAGTTTTCTTCCGAACTTTGATATCTCCATCTGGGGTTGCATCCGTCACCTCCTCAGGCCAGGACAAAAGCGGAAGCCGCTGTATCTGCCCTTCCAAACTGGTCTTTCAATTCCACCTGAATTGTGTAGTTACCGCGGTCCCAGTCACGGGTCTCTAAAGGCCAGAGGTAGAGGCCCCGTTCGTCTTCTTCATGCATCCTGTACGTTATGTCTTTTGCTTCGCCGTTTATTCTTCTGTTGACTTGCATCTCGACAATTATTCTCTCGACATCTGTCGTATATCCCGAGATTGTTGCATGGACATAAATTCGTTCACCCACCTTGGCTTCAGACTTGCCGAGCCACAGGCTGGTTATATTAGGTTCGGATCTTTCGACTAAGGACAACGCTTCCGAGAGGTTCAGGGCACCGTAGCCGTAGGTGTTGTCGGGAATTATGGAAAGCCCAAGATCGTCAGCAGACTTGATGAGGACCCTCTTCACCTCGTCAGGGTCGAGATTACGCTGCTTTTCCAGTATTACCGCCGCAGCTCCCGCCACCTGGGGCGTTGCCATGGAGGTCCCGGACATGGTGCTCTTTTCGCGGAGGGTTCCTGACCTTGCAGAAGTGACGTTCACCCCCACCGCCACCAGGTCCGGTTTATAGATGTTACCCGGGGTTGGGCCCCGGGAAGACCTCTGGTATATGCTTCGATCGGCGTCTATAGCCCCTATGGTTATGACTTTCTCTGCAGTGCCCGGCGTTACGATGGACCTGGCGGCAGGACCCGCGTTCCCGGCGCCGACGCACATGACGATCCCCTCGTCCACCATATTGTTGCAGGCCGCATCAAGAGGGGTGGACCCGTCGCTGGGTCCCTCTCCGCCGACGCTGAAGGATATCACGTCTATCCCGAGGTCAGCCTGGTTTTCTAGACACCAGTCGAGGGCGGTGATGGCGTCGGACATGTAGCATGCACCGTCCTTGTCCATCACCTTGATCACCACAAGCCTGGCTCCGGGTGCAACCCCGCCCTGATCGCCGGTCCCCGCGATCAGGCTCGCGCAGTGGGTGCCGTGACCGTGGTCGTCGTAGATCTCCTCCCTGCCGTTGACGAAGTCCTTGAATGCGACGATCTTGGGGTCGTCGGTGAAGATGTCGTCGTCCATGTCGTCCAACGATTGGTGATTCGGGTCGGCTCCGGTATCCAGGATCGCCACCGTCATGCCTCTCCCGACGTAGTCATCGACGCTGAAGCGGGGGTCGGTCCTGGGGCTGTACCCTTCCGAGACCTCTCCCAGGATCATGAGCTTCTTATCTTCGTAAACCCCCTTGACGCCCTCCGTCTTCGCCAGGTTCTCAAGCTCGCTCCTCGAGACCACCATCGAGGTTCCGGGCAGGACCCTGAACTCCTCTTCCACCTTCTCCTGGACCTTCGAATCTTCTTTCTTCAGGGAGACGTTCTCCTCGTGGAGTACTATGACCCTCAGGTCTTGATCATCGAGCTTCTCGAGGCAGTCCTCGATCCGGTTGGAGTTGAGGTCCAGGGGGTCGAGGATCCTGAGGACCAGGTCGTCACACCTGGCGGCGTTTCCCGCCCGGTCGACGGCGACTATGGTGATCTCGTGGTCTCCGGGAGGAAGGTTCGAGCTGCAGTGCCCCTCGTACCTTCCATTTCGGCTGAGGTCGATCAAAGGTATGTACCGTCCGCCCACCTCGGCGTAGACCGTGTCCACCCAGACGTCGTCTCTCACCCAGGCGCTGATTTCGACCCTAGGGACATTCGGGTCGCACTGTTTCATATTCTCAGGCGAAACGTGAGGGTTTAAGATGACGGGCGGTTCGATGTCGCTATCAGGGTTTAGGACAGAATCCATCCTCTGGAGAAACCAGCGTGGTGACACCTCCTGAGGTTGTTGGTTCAAGGAGACGGAAATGGCCGCGCCGCTGGAGGCGGTCCAGACGATCGCCACCAGGGCGAGAAAAAATATGGGGCTTGGGCGGCTCATCTCCAGAGTCTTTACTTCTTTATCCGATTAATACCTTCCCAGCTTTTTGAAGCCCGTGCTGACTGCGGCGTTCGTCGCCGTCTCCTGGACCGGAGCTCTGCTATCGATCTCTATCGTCAGGACGTCCTCGAAGTAGGAGGTCTTCCCGCCGGCAGCCGCCGCCAGGGTCACCGTATAGACCCCCTCGGGAGCGCCGGTGGCGTCCCAGGTTCCAACGTGCTCGTCGCTCATGGTGGAGACCAGCTTGATGGTGGCCATGACCTCTCCGTCCTGGTCCTGGATCAGGGCCCCCGCGGCCGTGATCGGCGCGAGGGTGGTCCTCCCCACAGACCCGAGCTTGACACCGCCGGTGATATCAGAGGGGTTGGAGCCCGAGGCGTAAAGGGTCACAGGATCGAAGCAGGCGACGCAACCCATCGTCTTCACAGTCGGCTCCTCCATTGAGGTCGCCTCTGAGATCATCGCCTCGATCTCGGTCCCGTTGATGATGGATTCGTTCGTCTCATTGGACCCGTTATCCTCCGGGACGACCTCATCGACGATCTCGGTCTCGGTGGCCGCGTCTTCGACGACCGTTTCATCCGATACTGTCTCTTCGGCGGCGGTCTCCGTCGCGAAGATCTCGGTCGCAGAATTGCCTTCGTCGGGGACGACCTCAAAGGTGGCGTATATCTTCACGGGGCCGGGCCTTGCGGGGTTCGGGTCGGCTCGGGCCTCTTTCAGGACGGCCTTGACCGGGGGCCTGTGAGCCTCCCAGTCGTTCCATGTGTAGATGCTCGAGTCGTATCCCATCAGCTGGAGGGCGTACCAGACCATGGCGGCCCTGGCACCGGCGTTGGAGTAGACGACGATCGGCTCGTCCTCGTCAAGGACCACGAAGGCGTCCGCCAGGTCTTCGCTGCTCTTCACCTGGCCGTTGCTCTGAACCTCATCGTAGTCTATGTGGATGGCGCCCTGGACCTTGTCCGCGGCAAACTCCTGGAGGGTTCTGGCGTCGACGACCTGGTACTCGCCGCCGGCCACCCCGTCGTAGTCGGCCAATAGGCCCGACCTCACCCGGGGCGGCGTGTAGGTCACGGCGGGCCTCTCGTTCGCCCTCTTCTCCGTCGACATCCCGGCATCCTTCCACTCGTCCAGTCCTCCGTCCAGGACCATAACGTCGTCGTGGCCGACGTACCTCATAGCCCAGAAGACGAAGGGCGTGACAGATATGCCGTCGCAGGTGGCGCAGCTGCCGTAGATCACCACCGAATCATCGGGGGATATGCCGGCGTTCCCGAAGATCTCGGCCATATCGGCAGCCGACTTGGGGTTGTTGTTCTCATCGAGGAGCTCGTCCCAGTAGAGGGGGATCGCCCCTTTTATGTGGGAGGTGGCGTAGTCGGACCCCACGTCCAGGATCACGTCTGAGCTTTCAGCGTCTTCGATGGAGGAGAGAAACTCTCCGTGAACGAACCCCTCTCTTCTTCTCTCAGTCGAATTCTCCATGGCGGCTCGCGCCCCCTGCGGTCCTGGGGGCTTCTCACTCACGGTGTTGTCCTCGAAGTCGTGTCCCAGGAAGTTGAAGATGTCCAGATCGTAGGTCACCACGCCCTTGCAGGCGGGGCAGCCCCACCTGTCCAAATGTTCTTGAGAGATGTTTAAATCGTCCGCACTTGCACAGATGACCAAGCCGAGTATCAGCGCCAACGTCCAGGCCATCTGAGCGGTCCTGGACAGGAAACCTGCAGATTTGCGCCCGGACCTCTTGCCGGGCTGATCAGTTGAAAACTTGCTTTTTCTAACCCCTAACATGGCTTTTCCCCTAAAACGCAATTAATTGTAAGTGTGATCACCTTAAAGCTGTTGAGAGAGGGCTTTGTTGAAGTCCCATCCGGACCTTGGCAGAAGCTCCAGCTCTCCTATCTCCTCTTCCATCTCGTATCCTTTTGCGTCCTTCGCCGTCAGGACTATCTGGTACCTTCCCTCCCCCATCAGGGCGGTCTGGAGGGTGCCCACGTAAACGTTCTCTTTGGATCGGTCCATCCGAATGTACCGGTTCGGCTCCGAGGAACTGAGGACGCTCTTGGTCCGGGCCGAAATCAGAGCGATCCCGTATTTGGAGTCGAGGACTGCCTCCACAGTCACCTGCGTGCCTATTTGGGCGCGGGCAGGATAGATGGAAGCGTCGATCAGCTTGATTGGTTGGACAGACTCGCCCATTACAGGATATACGTCTCTGGCTCTCTCGTTGATTACGTAAGGAAGATCTGCAAAGCCGTCGCTTCCCGAGATGTTCTGGCCAGGTCCCTTCATATCGTCGGACCCGATGTAGTCGCCCCAGAAGTTGCCGCCTTCGGGGTAAGCTGCGTACCACTGGTTGACCCCTCTATCCTCCGCCGGAATGACGCAGTCGAAGATCCTGTTCTTGTACACGTGGTTTCCGTCGGTGTTGACGGAGATTCCTTTCTGGCTTCCGGATACGTTGTTCTCGAGGATTGTGTTGTTTCCGTCGGGGCCTTCCTGGATCTGGATTCCGAATACGGGGTTGTCGGCTATCTCGTTTCCTCTGATGACGTTATATCCCGATCCTGATTGGAGGAACATCCCTACGACGCCGTTTTCAGATATCTCGTTTTCCAGGATCTGGTTATTGGAGCAGCCGTGAATCATCTTGATACCGGAGATCTTGTTTTTGGCGAGCCTGTTTTTCTGAACCAGGTTCTCGTCGCAGTCGGTGAACATGTAGACGCCATAATCGTTTCTCTCCATGGAGTTCCCCCTGATCACGTTTTCAGAGCAGGAGGGGAACAAGCAGACCCCGTACTCACCGTTCGAGCTAGCGACGTTGTTTTTGATCAGGTTTTTGTTCGAGTTGGAGAGGTATATGCCGTACCACCCCTCGCCGCCTAGGCCGTTGAAATTCGCGACGTTATCCTCAATCCTGTTTTCGTCGGAGAATACAAGGCCTATCCCCCACTGGACGCATCCTGTCACGGTGTTGTTGGAGATGGTGCAGTTTCTGGAGCTCACCAGATGGATCCCGTAAAACCCGCCTTCAACGGTGAAGCCTGAGACTTTGACGTCGGATGCCTGGATCTTGATCCCTATATCCCGCTCGCCTGCCCTGATCTTGGCGTTCGTGCCGATGAGGTTCAGGCTCTTTGTTATCTCCACCTTGTCGTAGACGCCCGGCGCCACGAGAATCGTGTCTCCGGGCCCTGCTCCGTTTATCGCGGCCTGGAGGTTTGAGCCCGCCTGGTAAGTCGTCGCAGATGTCGTCGTGATCAACAGAAGCGCCAAGATCGCCGTCGCGCCGAAGAAGCGGCGCAGATCCGCTAAAGTTCTCAAGCTAACCCACCGAGCTTAAGGAGGATCTTCAGTTAATAAAGCTAACGTGACCCCTCTCCGAGGGGAAAGGCGGCGATCGGGGCCGAAATTTTCAAAGCCGCCCTCTATGAGGCTTTTATAGGGGTCATGTAGGTCAAAGATGAACACAAGTCTTTTTATTTATCCCGATTCTATGGTGGCCTGAGGTGTTCAGTTTGAAATATACGTTCAAATTGGGCTGCGCCCTGGCCTGCGCGGTCCTCTTGGTGGGTGCGACCTTTGCCATAAGCTGGTCTTCCGAGAAGATGCTGATAGGCGACTCGTATATCGACAAAGGTGCTGAGGACGACAACTTCGGCACCGAAGAGATCCTGTGGGTCTCCTCCGAAGAGGATGAGCCGGTGATGGAATCCTGGCTTTACTTCGATACCAACATCATGAAAGAGGCACCGGGCATAGAATCCTCAGATGACGTCGCCTCTGCGACCCTGAAGATATACGCCAAGGAGGTCGAGGCCGAAGGAGAGGTGGAGCTCCACTTCTACAACGAAGGTTTCTTCGAAGATGACATCGTCTGGGATGGTAAGCCCGATTATGACGAAGAGGTCGATGGCGTCAAAGAGGTCGACGAAGAGGGCTGGTACGAGTTCGACGCCACCAACGTCGTGAAGAAGGCGATCGAGGAGTGCCCTGACTGTCCCTTCTCAGTGGTCCTGGTGGCAGAAGGTGACGCTTCTGTCGGTTTTGCCTCCAAGGAGGACGCCGACGGGAACATGCCGGTGTTGAAGGTCACTACCAGCGACTAGTGAATTCTTTTGGAACCCGGATGACGGGGCGCGGTCCGGGATCTCCGGCCGCCCCAAAATTAAGTTTTTATATGCCCTTGCCCTAGTTCCGTCTCTGATGCTTCGTCCCCCTTCCTGTTCCAAAACGTTGATGGGTCCTAGAATCCCGGCGCTCCTCCTGGCGGTACTCGTCCTCTTTATTCCCCTGGTCGGAGCCACCGACGATGTGATACTGATAACATCTCCGGGATGCACCAAGTGCGCCGCCGCGGAAAGGACGCTGGAGGAGGTCCTGGCCGACTATCCCGGCGCTGAGCTCACCGTCTACGACGTCTACTCCGTGGAGGGTCGCGGGGCCACCAGAGAACACCGCCTTAAGGGCGGGGTTCCGGCGATGGCGGTCGGGAACCGGACCATCGCCTACAGGGATTACGACGGCGACCAGGACCTTCTGGAAAAGATGGTCCGCGAGGCCCTCGGGACGGTGCCCGGGGGCCTCGCAGGGAACGAGGGGATTTCCAACGCACCTATCTCGGCCGCCAACGGCTCTTCTGAGGAAGAGCCTGGCCAGCCATCGGAGGCTGTTGGAGATGGGTCCCACGAGGAGATCGACGTCTCGTCCCTCTCCATGATGACGGTATTTCTGGCGGGCCTCCTCGCCGGGTTCAACCCATGCCTTCTGGGGATATTGGCGTTTCTCGCCACCGCCGTCGTATCCAGCACCGGCCGACGTCGAGACCTCGTCCTCATGGTGGTCTTCTTCTCCCTGGGCATCTTCGCCATGTACTACCTATTCGGGGTGGGAATGCTCCGAACCCTCCACGCCGAGGCGGTGGCCTCGAGGTTTCGGATCGCTCTGACGGTCCTTCTCCTGGTTTTGGGGCTGGTCCACGTCGAGGATGCAAGACGCCTCTGGGCAGGGGGGCGTTCCCTCTTCAAGTCGAGCTGGTCTCAAAAGTACATTGAAGGGGCCCTCTCCAGAGGCAAGTTCAGCTCTTACTTCCTCCTGGGGGCCCTCTTCTCCCTGGTGAAGGCGCCTTGCGTCGGCGCGGTCTACATCGCAATTCTAGGGATCATCTCCGAGGAGGGATACTCTTCCGGGGCCGTGTACCTGCTATTCTACAACCTGGGGATCGTATTCCCGATCCTCATTCTTGGCGGCGTCATCGCCCTCGGCATGAGCCCCGAGAAGGTGGACGATTTCAGGAAGGACCATCGGGCCGGGATCAGGCTGGTGACGGGACTTACGCTCCTCGCCCTCGCCCCTCTCATCTACTGGCAGGTTATCTGAGGGCGACTGGATCGGAGCATCTCGCCCTCGCCCCACTCATCCGCTGGCAGGTGATCTGTGGGTTGCTGCCTACACTGTTTTTTTGCTTGCTCCGCCCCATCGCTGCCGTTTGATCTTGGGTCCGGTGCAAAAGGATTAATACCGGCGAGATGTTTTTCGCTGCTGAGGTGAACGCTTGTTTTTGATAGGAGAGGCGCTGATAGGGGACGAGCCCGAACTCGCTCACATTGATCTATTAATTGGTGATAAAGATGGACCGGTGGGTATCGCCTTCGCGAGCGGCCTTGCCCAGCTTTCAGCGGGTCACACCCCGCTTCTTTCCGTGATAAGGCCCAACTTGCCGTCGAAGCCCGCCACCCTGATAGTGCCGAAGGTTACAGTGAAGAACATGGACCAGGCCGCTCAGATATTCGGCCCTGCCCAGACCGCCGTCGCCAAGGCGGTGGCAGACTCCGTCGCCGAGGGAGTGATCCCCAGAGCCGAGGTCGAGAACCTGGTCTTGATCGTGAGCGTCTTCATCCACCCCCAGGCCCGGGACTACGACGCCATATATCGGTACAACTACGGCGCCACGAAGCTCGCGGTCAAAAGGGCGATGGAGAGCTTCCCGGACATCGATACCGTCCTCTACGAGAAGGACAGGTCCACCCACCCGATCATGGGGTTCAGGGTGATCAGGCTCTGGGACCCGCCCTACCTCCAGGTGGCGCTGGACCTGGTGGACCTGGGCGTTGTTCGCAAAGTCCTCTCGCAGCTTCCGGATAGCGACCATCTTCTCATCGAGGTGGGAACTCCCCTCGTCAAGAAGTTTGGGGCCCAGGTGGTGAAAGAGATCAGAAACGTCAGGCCGAGCTCCTTTGTGGTCCTGGACCTCAAGACCCTCGATACCGGGAACCTGGAGGTGAGGCTCGCCGCCGACGCCACCGCCGACGCCGTCGTGATCTCGGGTCTAGCCCCCAGAAAGACCATCGAGCTTGCGATCAAGGAGTCGAGAAAGACCGGCATCTACTCGGTGATCGACATGCTGAACGTTTCCGACCCCCTGGCGGTCCTCCGATCCCTCTCGGCCCTCCCGGACGTGGTGGAGATGCATAGAGCAATCGATCAGGAGGCGGAGAAGCACAACTGGGAGGTCATAGCCGACATCAAGAAGATGGCGGCCGACTCAGACCGGAAGATCCTGGTGGCCGTCGCCGGCGGAGTCAGGGTCGACACCGTGGCCGAGGCCCTAAAGTCCGGCGCCGACATAGTGGTCACCGGCAGAGCCATCACGGGGTCCAAGGACATCAAGGACGCTGCCGAGCAGTTCCTCGCCGAGCTGAAGCAGACGGAGATAGATCAGTACAGGGTGATGACCGACTTCTGAGATGCGCCTTCTCTTCACCCTCTTCGTCCTCTTCATCCTGGCCGGATCGGCCCGCCCCCTGACCGAGGTCCAAGTGGGCGAGGCCGACCATCCCATCGGAGCCGTCCTGCTCGTCGTCGACGGGATGGGGTCAAGCTACGTCTATCCCGAGATTCGGGCCCGGGCCATCGACGGCAGCCCCCTGGGCCGGGCCCCCCTCTCCAACCTGACCGGGAAGGGCGCGAGAGTTCTGAACGTATCAGTTCCCGTCCCGGAGACCGGCCCGAGCCACTCGGTTCTGGTAACGGGCTGCTCCTGGGCGGATCCCGCAAACCTCGGAACTCCGGGGGCGACGATCTTCGATGCGGTCAGGGAGAAGGGTCTTGTCAATATCGCCATCCTCCAGCGGGGCGACTCGATCAGCATGGTCCTGGAGCAGGACGGGATCCTCTTCTTCGACGACAACTCCCTCTGGGGTGCCGAGCCCCTGGTGGGCTCAAGAGGTGATCTTCCCTCCGATATCGCCGATCTCTTCACGATCGAGAGGGACCGATTTCCCCTCTACAACCAGGAGAGGGGCGTTCCCGGGTACGTGGGATACAACGCCTGGGGGCTGGACGCGGCCGCTGACGTCGTCTCGGCGATGGGTCCGCGTCCCTTCCTATTGACTGTGAACGTCGGGGCCGTCGACAGCGCCGGACACAACCTGGGGCCCGAGGGGTACGTCGAGACGATCTCGGGCCTCGACGCACCTCTGGGACGGCTGATCGAGGCCTGCGAGGCCGACGGAGTTCTTCTTTTGATCACCGCCGATCACGGCATGTCTTTTTCCTCCGACAGGGGCAAAGGCGGCCACTCCTCCTCCAAGTATTCGTCCCGGATGGAGTCGGTCATGGTCCCGGCGGTCTTCATCGGGCCTGGCGTCGACGACCTCGTATTGACGGGAAATTGGTCGGAGGTCGACCTCATTCCCACCCTTCTGGACCTCCTCGGTTTGAGCCCGGACCTTCCCCTCTCCGAGGGTCGGGTCATTCCCGTCTCGAAGAGCTACGACCTCGAGGTCGATGCCGGGAAGGTGGCTGATGTCGAGGTTCGCAAGAATGACTATCTAGTGGCCCGGGCCACCGGCGATTCACGTTACATCTTCCGTGATCTGGACAGGGGCTCGTACTCTGTGGAGTCGGGCGGAAGGGAAGCTTCCGTATACCTCTCCGGTGACCAGTTCCTCGATCTGACCAGCAGATCCCCTCGAACTTCGGGAGAGATCTTGCCGTCGATCTTCGATTGGCAGAACCGGAAATTCGTAGCCGCGGTCCTGATCCTGGCGATAAACGTCATCGGCGCCCTCCTGACCTTCAGGATAGTGAGGAGAGGATGATGATCCAGACCGCGGACTATGTCTCCGAAATCACGGGATCTCATATATTTATCTTATCAAAATAAAATTTCTTTTTGAATTTTTCATCGGTCTCGGTCCCCATAGAATGAATCGAACAACTTTACCTCAAATCAAACATACTTTTTGACCAACTTTAAATACGACTTTCTTAGGACAAACCAGAGGTGATGATTCGTGGGACTTATCGAAGAAGCCAAAGCCGGAAAGATCACTCCTGAGATGGAGATCGTGGCGAAAGACGAGGGCAAGACTCCTGAGTTCATAAGGCGAGGGATAGCAAGCGGCAAGATCGTGATCCCGGTCAGCCCCTATCGCGATACGAAGCGGATGGGGATCGGAAAGGGCCTTCGGACCAAGGTGAACGCCACCGTCGGAACCAGCAGCGACATCGTCGACGTCGAGATGGAGATCATGAAAGCGAGGGCCGCCGAGGAGGCGGGGGCCGACACTCTTATGGAGCTGTCCACCGGAGGCGACTTCTTCGAGATCAGAAAGAGGGTTGTCGAGAACACGAGCCTCAGCGTCGGGAGCGTTCCACTCTACCAGGCCTTCATCGAGGCGATAAGAAAGCATGGCGCTGGCGTCGATATGACCGAGGACGACCTCTTCAGGATCACAGAAGAGCAGGCGAAGCTCGGAACCAACTTCATGGCGATCCACACCGGGATCAACAGGATCTGCATCGATAGGATCAAGCGGCAGGGCGGGCGATACGGCGGCCTATGCAGCCGGGGCGGGGCTTTCATGGTGGCCTGGATGCTCCACAACGACAAGGAGAACCCCCTCTACAGTGACTTCGACTATCTCCTGGAGATCTTAAAAGAGCACGAGGTCACCCTCAGCATGGGAAACGGCATGAGGGCGGGCGCCGTCCACGACGCCACCGATCGGGCCCAGATCCAGGAGCTGATAATCAACAGCGAGCTTGCCGACAAGGCTCACGACTTCGGGGTCCAGACGATCGTCGAGGGGCCGGGCCACATCCCCGTAGACGAGATCGAGGCGAACGTCAAGGTGATGAAGCGGCTCTCGGGCGAGAAACCCTTCTACATGCTGGGGCCTCTCGTCACCGATATCGCCCCCGGATACGATCACATTGTCGCGGCGATAGGCGCGAGCCTCTCCAGCGCCTACGGGGCCGACTTCATCTGCTACGTGACCCCTGCAGAGCACCTCGCCCTTCCCAACGTCGAGGACGTGAGGGAGGGGGTCATGGCCGCGAGGGTCGCAGCCCACGTCGGCGACATGATCAAGAACGGGACGAGAGATCAGGACCTGGCCATGGGCCGGGCCCGGCGCGACATGCTGTGGGATGAGCAGTTCAGCCTCGCCATCGATCCAGAAACGGCGATGAAGATAAGGTCGGAGAGGGCCCCAATCGACAGCAAGGTCTGCACCATGTGCGGGGACTTTTGCGCCCACAAAATAGTGGCGGAGAACGTAGATCTCCGCAGGTGAGGCTCACTTTCCTATAAGGCTTGCGAAGAACCTGAGGGTCGTGGTGCTGGAGAGGGCCGCGGTCAGCTTCAGCCTCGCCGTGAAGGTCGTGCCCCTGATGGAGATCTCGCCCTGGTTTTTGGCCTGCTGGAAGGCTCTGACCGGGTCATCCGATTCGTAGACCCTCGCGATCGCCACCTCCTCGGCCTCCAACACGATCGTCGGGTCTTCGATCTCCCCCTCGATGGTCTTCACGATTACCGCGTTCTTCGTCTCAAGGCCCGCCATGAGGACCGTCCCATTCGCCCTGGTGATGTCTATCTGGATCCTCTCGTCTCCGAGAAGGGTCTTTACAATCCCCGGCGCGTTTTCCACTCCCGAGTTGTAGATCTCAACACCGTGCTGAATGTTTTCAAAGGTTAAGGCGGAGGCTGGAGCTGAAGCTGCGAACGCCAGCGCTAACAATATGACAAATTTAAAATCCAACATATCCAACCATATAAGATGCTGGAGATAAATATCTTTTGTCGATTCCGAACGCATTCGGTAAATCCATAAGTTATATGTTATTTTTAGATTTGCATCACAGCATTTGAGGTCCAATTTTTTCACCTTCGTAGTCTTTTGAATACTTCCGCTTGCTTGCAGAGGGAACGCCACAATAGATACAATGGTCAAACTGGCGGCGGCGGAGCACCCCGCAACGACATTAAAAAGGAAATTTACACTCATCTCTCCGCAAGTTTAATTAGTCGAGAGAGAGAAATTACTGCTTTGAGAGGTGCTAATGATGAACGCTAAGATCGTGATGGCCTTCCTTGCGATGCTATTTATTCCGGCCCTTGTCATGGCCGAGGACGTCCAAATCCCGGGAGATTCTCCTCTGGCGTTGGTGGCCACCAACTGCTGCCTGGACTACCAAGAGGTCTGCCTTGAAGTCACATGCCATGAGAAGTGCATGGATTGGGGAAACAGATGTCGGACTGACTGCGGCGAGTACTGCCAGTGGAATTGTTCGGAGTGGGGTTATGGCTGCTACGAATGCTGTGACCTTTTAGCAGACGTGGAATGCGAATCGGATGAGGAAGGTCCTTTCAACTGCCTGAACCGCTTCTCGGCCTCCAACTGCACCGAGTGCTGTGACGAATACGAATGTATTGGGGGGTGGAATCAGACTTGCGAAGATAAGTGCATGACAGAATGTGATGAGGTCTGCCTCGTGAAAGGTGAGGTCTGCGAATGTACTAAAAAGGCCTGGAAATGCAACCGATGGGGTCCATGTTACGTTCCAGAAGAACGAATCACTGGCGGGCTGAACGCCACATACCCGGAAGATGCGCTTGAAACGGTCTTGGAGGAGAACCAATCTTCAGAGGTCTCAAACGACACCACGGACCTCGAGCCGCCGAATGTTGCAGACGGGAACGATGGGTCTCCAGCCGATATCGTGCCGGAATAAAACGATATTTGGCAATTGAGAGACTCCTCACCTGTATTTCGGCGAATCTTTAAGTACGTTCTTCGCGGATGGTATTCCCAGTATGGACATCCTGGTGCTCTGCATCGATAGAGACGACGACCTGGGCCGCAAGGCCAGGATCGAGAGCCCCATCGTCGGGAGGGCGGCCAACGTCGAGGCTACCCTCAAGCTCGGCCTTGCAGACCCCGAGGACTCGGACGTGAACACCATCCTCGGCGGCATCAAGGTTTACGACGATCTGGCCTCCCAGGGCAAGGCCGTCGAGATCGCCTCGGTGGCGGGAGACCTCAACGTAGGCCTGGTATCCGACGGGAAGATCGCCCACCAGATCGACGACCTCATCGAGAGGTTCCGGCCGCAGGGTGTGGTGGTCGTCTCGGACGGCGCGGAGGACGAGGCGATCCTGCCGATAATCCAGTCCAGGGTCAAGGTCGACGGCGTGAAAAGGGTTCTCGTGAAGCAGAGCCACAACCTGGAGAGCACTTATTATCTTCTCAAACAGGTATTCAGGGACCCGAAGATCAGCCACACCTTCTTCATCCCCATAGGCCTTGCCCTTCTCATATACTCGACCTTCAGCTTTTTGGGAAGGTCGGAGATTGCGGTGGTCGCCATCCTCGCCGCCGTCGGGGTCTATCTCCTCTTCAGGGGTCTGGGCCTCGACGACTTCATCGACAGCACCAAGCAGACCTTCAAGGGCAACCTCTACCGGGGTAAGGTGGCCTTCGTCACCTACGTTCTGGCTGCGGTCCTGGTCCTGATCGCCACGATCCAGGGGTCCGCCAAGTTCTGGGACTACTACACCGGCGACATATGGTACGGGTACATCGTCCTCATCATGGTCTTCGTCAACTACAGCGTCTGGTGGTATGTGGCCGCCGGGATCTGCGTAAACCTGGGCAAGATACTGGACCTTTACATCGAGGGGGTGGGGGACGAGAGGGCCTACTCATACCCCTTCTTCATCTTCGCAACGGGGCTCATCTTCTGGAGCGCCAGCGTCTTCATCCTGGTCAACAGCGCTGGTATGGCCTTCCCCCTTATCTCGGGCCAGAGCACCGAGTACCTGGCGGTCTCTGCGGTCCTGGCGATAATGATATCCCTTGTTGGTGTGAAGATCTCCCGGAAGATGGTGGGCAGGAGATGACGGTGATGTCGACGTCCACGGGGATGTTTTTCTGATCGAGATCGACGCCAACGGCAACAGCTGCCTTTGCGACTTCACCTTCGACTTCTACTGGCAGCACGAGGGGTCTCGGCTCGATCCCGACGAGGTCGTCTGCGGTTATCGGACCCGCCGAGACCTGGTGGAGGCCCTGAAGCTTGGAGAGACCGTCAGGATTCGGGGTGACGTCGGCGGACGTCTCGGGTCCAGTCTCGGGGTGGATCTTGCAGGCTTCGGCGGAACCGGCGGCCCCATCGAAGTGACGGGGCCGGTGATCGTCGACGGGGATGTCGGGCCCAGGGTGGGGATCAGCATGCTCCGAGGCTCGATTTACGTCAGCGGCACCGTTGCCTCCCCGCTTGGAAACGTGATCGAGGTCGAGTCGGACAGGACAGGCTATCGGAAGTACGTCTCCATAACCGAGGTGTTGGAGCGGAGCGGCCAGGTCCTCTCGCCCAACCTTCATGACGAGGAGGGGCTCGTATTGAGAGACGGCCTCCTCCGGGAGACCATGGCGGCGAGGAGCAGATCGGAGAAGGTTTTGAGGGTGGAGGGGGGCGCCGGCATGAGCGCAGGGATACTGATGCGCTCGGGCCTGCTGGAGATAAGGGGCGATGCCGGCAGGAATTCGGGCGTCCTGATGAGGGGCGGACGGATCATCGTTTTTGGAAGGTGCGACGACTTCACGGCCGCTGAGATGAGGGGCGGCGAGATATTCGTCGAGGGCGATGCGGGCAGCTACATCTGCGCCAAGATGACGGGCGGCGCAGTCTACGCTTTGAAGGGAAAGCCCATCCCCCCGGCCAGGGTTCAGGCCCTGAAGGGCGATGAAGCCGCCCTCGTCTCCAGGATCTTGGGCGTCAACTCCTTTCAGGCCATGATGTACAAGAAGTTCGGCCTGTGATCAGGGTTTTGAAATTCATTTTAGAAAAAAAGAGGAGGGAGGGCCGAGCGCCCCTTTCAGAGCGCAAGGCCGCTAGTTTTCTTCGCAGGCCATCTCGTTGCAGGTCAGCTCTGCCGGGTACCCCACATACTCGAAGTCCCAGTTCGGGGGGCTCCAGCCTGTGCACGACGAGGTCCCGCACTCCTCGACCTCGCCGACTTCGACGACTGAGTTGGCATAGACCGGCTGAACGACGGGGCCGTCGACCGACCTTGCGTCCACCTCAACGGAGTTGACGAACCTGCCCGGCCAGGGAACCTTGACCCTGTATGCGAGCGTCACCGTCTCGAAGGGCCCGATCTCGACCAAATTCCAGGTGACGGTGTTCTTCTCGTAGGATGCAAAGGGCACCATCGAGTCGATGAGGACCATGCCCGCAGGCAACGAATCGGTCACCGTGGCGACCCTGGTGACGTTGTCCATGTTGACAACATTGACCCTGTACCATACGACGCTGGAATTCGTCTCGTCGACCTCTGCAGTCTTCGCGACGGAGACGGTCTCGTTGAAGCAGCATGATAGCCACTCCTTCTCGACGGCGCTGAAGTTGGATGCGCAGACCCATTCGTCGCCGTTGTAGCCGCCGCAGACCTCGACCCTGTTCACCAATTCTGCAGGAACGTGCTTTGTCACGTCCATGTTAAGAACGATGGTGACGACGTCGCCTATGGCAAGATGCGTCAGAGTCCAGTTGGCATATTTGTCAGTCAGCTCGGCGGGCCGGACCGAGGCGTTGATGTAAACCGCCTTCGGCGGGAATAGGTCCTTCACGTATATGGGACCCAGAGCCCTGTTGCCGTCGTTCTCCACGGTTATGGTGTAGGTGGCAACGGTGATCACCTTGTCTCTGCTCTCGCCGGCCAGGGTCGTATCCTTGGCATTGAATATCGTCTCCTTGGCGAACGATCCGTTCTTGACGACGGTCAGGTGAGGCCGGTCGTACTTGGGAATCCCGGTGAAGAGGATTTTCCTCTGGATCGAGTAGTCGCCCTCGTACTGCTCGTCGAAGTCGACCTCGTCTCTCAAAACGGCCCTGTACCTGGCCCGTCCGGAGAAGTTCGCCGCGGTGTTCATCTCGTTGAGACCTTGGGCCACCGTCTCCTTGTCGAGTTGGGTCACACCAGTGTACTCTTCGCCGATGTAGCTCGTGTTCTCGACCTTCGAGTACATACCCTCCTTCCACTTCATGGAGGCGTCGATCGATACGTCGCCCGTGAGGCTCTGGCTCATCGGCGAGTATACGAGGCTGATATCCTTTGCGATGTAGTTGGTGTAGGTTTCGATCAGCTCTTCAGAGTCGTAGGTTCCCGTGCCCGACTCGTAGCTCCTCTGGCTATCGCCGATGCGCTTGTCGACGGCGGCGAACCCAAGGCCCGAGGTCGACTTTTCGGAGGATACGCTCGATCCGTACTCGTCGACCTTCTCAAGGATCTTGAAGCTGCCAGTGTAATCTTCACGAGCCTCGAAGATCGGGGTCGACTTGAACGATGAATTGGTGGGCATCTTCAGGAAACCGATGTGGCCCATGCCGTCGAACTCGGAGTTGATATCCATCACCGACTCGTTCTCGTCCAGGAACATCCTCGACTCGCGGTCGATCGATGTCGCGTACCGGTATTGCTCGCTCATCGAGGCGCCGGTCACCCGGTTCTTGGCGTTGGCAACCTCGGTCCACTTTGAGGAGTAGACGGCGGTCCTGTTTCTGTAGAGGCCCAGGGTCGTCGGGGCGTAGGTGGCGGCCATGTCTTTGTTCATCTCGATCGACTTGTTCTCCGTCAGAACCTCCACCATCTCCTCGCTATCGTAGGTGCCGCTGCCGTGCTCCCGGGTGGAGAGTTCGGTTCCGGCTTCACCCACCGTCACGCTCTCGCAGTCGGAGGCCTTCTTTACGGTCTGGTCCGCGACGTATGTGACGTAGACGCAGTTGGTGAGGACGTAATTGGGTGGTGCCGTGTTGTAGTCGTTGGCGACGTTGACGAAACCTTCTCCTTTCACGCCCAGATCCATGGCGAAATCAAAGTCCTGCTTCAGCGTCTTGATCACCAGGGTGATGGTCACGGATCCCGGGTTGAGCGTTCCAAGATGCCACCGACCATCGTCGTCTGGGGGTGGTGAGACCGAAACGATCTCGACGTCCCTGTTGAAGACGTCCTCCACCACGACGTTTGTCGCAGGGGCGTTGCCCACGTTGCTGATTTCAATCGTGTAGGTGATCCTCTCCTCGGGCTTGGCCGAATCTCGGTCGGCGGTCTTGTTCACCCTGATCAGGGCGCCCTCAGACATGTTGTTTCCGAAGTTCACCCCGGTAACGCTGATATCAACAATCGTCACCGTGTGCGTTCCCGGGGCAGGTGGATAGGTCTGAGTCCAGCAGGGGTCCTGAACCTCGCTCACGACGTAGTCGCCAGGATTCAGGTTGGAGAAGATGTATTCGCCACCACCGTCAGTGGTTCTGGTAGCGATCACGTTTCCGGCGGGCTGCTCCAGGTTGATCGTCCATCCCGGAAGGCCCGGCTCGTTTGCGTCCTTGACGCCGTCTCCGTCGAGGTCGTTGAACTTCATCCCGGCGATGGCACCCATAACCGGCGGCTGGCCGAAGAAGAAGGGGAAGGTGATCTCCCAGGTATCGCCAATATCTAAGTTACCGATGTTCCACTGGAGGCCCACGCCGGCGTCTCCGGTTCCCACGGCTGGCCATCGGTTCTGGTCGTTCAGCTGGCCGTCGTCCCAGTCGTCATATATCTCTGTAGACCAATAATCCACTCCGTGATGGGACGAGGGGATGCTACCCTTGAAGCCGCTCTTGTAATAATTGTCGTCGTGAACATGCTCAATAAAATATTATATCATGCCGCTTTATAAATTAAGTTAGCC
>CAZNGI010000027.1:0-19911 GCA_964572505.1 uncultured Methanotrichaceae archaeon
CTGTTAGAAAATGATTCCTTTGATTTATTGTGTATTCGCTTTATCCTCTGCAATTCAGCGGCGATCATATCTGAAATTACTTTGCCATCTAATCCGCTAGCGTTATTCGTACTAAACGGAACTACGATTGCTTGCTCAATTTTTTCAGTCATCCACAAGAAAACTGATAGAAATATAGTTAGCACAAGGGCTGAGACAACATAGAACACTAATGATTTAGGAATGTCACTAAGATTCGCTATCAAGCTAGTACTATTATTAATGTGTAAATTATGATATATATCTTTGTCCGAATCAACACCATATGTATCCAAAAATGATACGGCAAACAGCGCCGCTGAGACCAATAAAAATAAGACCGAAAAACCTAGAAACCTCTTCGAAAAAGATCTCCCTATCATAAACTACTCCTTATAACAAATACACATTTAGGGCTTTATAGCGAGCTGATACTTGATAATATTTTCGGTATTTAACTAGATGTTGGTATTATTATGGTTTATATATTTATATTTAAACCGATTATTTTAAATTCGATCTATCCCTTAAAGCATATAAGAAATTACAACACAAATTGTATGGATCCTTATTCAGCTTATGGGAGGGTTTAAAATTCCGACAGCTATTCAAACACCAAATGAATCGATTAAACAAAGATTGAACCACATAGTTGACCAAAACAGAGACGAACTGATCGAATCTGTGCAGGAGCTTGTCCGCATAAGGAGCGTAAAGGGCGATCCAAAGTCGGGCGCTCCCTTCGGTGAAGGTCCCGCGAAGGCCCTCGATAAAGCCATTGAGATCGCGAGGGATCTCGGCTTCGAGACGGCAAACCTGGACGGCTATATCGGCTACGCGGAATATGGCTCGGGTGAGGATTACGTGGCAGCTTTGGGCCATCTGGACGTAGTTCCCGAGGGCGATGGCTGGGAGCATCCACCTTACGCGGCGGAGATCCACGATGACAAGATATACGGCAGGGGGACCACCGATGACAAAGGGCCTGCTATTGCCGCCCTTTATGCGCTCAAGGCTCTTCGAGACTCTGGACTTCCTATCTCGAAAAAGGTCAGGGTGATCTTTGGAACGGATGAGGAATCGGATAATGCAGATGTTTCTTATTATCTGAAAAGGGAAAAGCCTCCTTTTACAGGCTTCACACCTGACGCCTTCTACCCCTTGGTATACGCGGAAAAGGGCATAATTAACTTTGACATCTTCAGAGACCTGTTGGAGAAACAAACTGGCGTGGAGGTCCGTAATATTAGTGGAGGCGTTGCGGCCAATATGGTCCCTGACTTGTCGGTGGCCGAGATCGCAACTTCAGATATTGATGGACTGATTAGGTTTTGCATCGAGTTCGCTGATAAAACTGGATATGATATCAAGGCTGAAAAGCTGGATGATTCAGTGGTTATAAAGTCCATAGGTGTTGCAGCCCATGGCAGCACCCCAGAAGAAGGAAAGAACGCTATCATGCAGCTTATGTCCTTCCTTGGAACTCTTCCCCTGGATGATTCGTCAGATATCTCCAAGGCAATATCTTCCATCAACGATATGGTTGATATGAAGACGGACGGCAGCTCGATGGGACTTGCTTTAGAGGATAAACCCTCTGGAAAACTCTCATTGAATCTCGGCTTGGTCAATATGACCGATGAGAAGATCGCCTTCACAATCAACCTTCGCTACCCGGTGACATTTGAGTTCGACGAAGTGGTAAATCCTCTTAAGGAGATCATTAAAGAACACGGCTTCCAGGTAGAGAGCCTCAAAAACCATAATCCTCTTTACTTCCCGGTGAATTCGCCTTTAGTAAAGACGTTGTTAAATGTCTTCAATGACCACACCGGATCGGAAGAGAAACCGTTGGCAATTGGAGGCGGCACCTATGCAAAAGAGATGCCAAACATCGTCGCTTTCGGTCCCATCTTTCCTGGAGAGCCCATGGTGGAGCATAAGCCGAACGAGTACATAAAAATCGATGAGCTGATCTTGAGCACTAAAATATATGCGAACGCTTTATATCGGCTGGCCAAGTAGATAAAAGATATAAAATTTTAAAATTCTTCCAAAATCTAGTGTGGCCGACCTAAGATGCCGCTTTGGTTGCGTTCTCCGGCACGTAGACCACCATCCCGTTCTCGAGCCTGTAGGCGGTCCCCATCTTGGTGCCCTGACCTCCGGCGATCTTATCGGTCATGTTCAGCACCTGGATCTGGTCCATCTCCTTGATTATGATCTGCATGTTGGGGTCGCCCGGGTTCTTAACGATGGTCACGCTGGCTTCAGGGGTGAGTAGCTCTGGTATGTTGTAGGAGATGACCAGGGCCAGGAGGAGGGCGATGGCGAATACCATGGCCGCATCGAATAGGTTGGCAACCCCGCTCAGGGGGTCGTCTTCGGACTCATTCAGCATCCCGAGGCTCTGCCGCCCGGCCCGTCCGATCCTGCTCATCCGGCCGCCTCGCTCCCTTCGCCGCGGGGCTTTCTCTTGCCGCTCTCGCTTTGCATCAGCTCTGCCGCGTACTCGAGGTCGCTCAGATCCTGTCGGTACCACCGGTTCCTAACAATGTAGACCCCGTAACAGATCCCGCCCACAGCGAGCCCGATCACCGTCGTTGAGAAGGCGATAACCAGGTTGTCGGCCATCTGCTGGATGTCCCCCTGAGAAAGGTTGATCAAAGCAGGTCCCATGGGGATGAGAGTTCCCATCAGCCCGAGTATGGGCCCCACTCTCACCCCGATCTTGATCGGCTCCAGGGCCTTTCCCATGCCCAGCTCCGCATCCTGAAGCGCCTTTTCAAGCCGGATCTGGAAGACGTCGCTTCTCAGTGACCGGGCCACCTCGCTCAGAGCCTTCGAGACCCGGGCGTGAGCTTTGTAGCCTTCCATCACAGAGCAGGCCTGATCTTCCCGGCCCGATCTTGCCATCTTGGAGGCCTCGAGGCATACCCTCTCAAGCTCGGCAAGGTCTCTTCGCCTGGAGGTGTACTCGGATATGAGGGAGCCCAAAAGCGCCAGGCACCATCCGAAGAGGATGATGAGGGCCAATATCACTGGATAGAGGAGCGCCGTCGAGAAGACGAAGAGGACGTTAACGATCTCGACGTAGATGCTCACAGGGAGACCCCCATCCTCCTGCCGAAAAATCCCAAAACGACCAGTTCGAGGATGAATAGGTATGAGGTGACGAGGTCAGATGCTGGTATGGTTATGGGAGCGAAGGGCGTCGACTGGGTCTTGAGGTAGGCGGGGATAAGCAGCATGGATAGGATGTAGAAGAGGCCCACGAATATCATCACGTTCCCCAGGGCGGAAGGAGCCTTGCCCACCTTTCCGACGGTGGTGGACAGGACGGCGATGGACGCGAAGAAGATGAGCCCCACGATCGCTCCCACCTTCCAGCCGGCGACTTCCAATAGACCAGCTAGGGCGCTGCAGGAGAGGAAGGTGGCTGCAAGGCATGCCGGACATGGCACGGAAAGAACCCAGAAGGTCTTTCGGGATAGGTCGCGGCCGTGCCTGTTCCACTCTCTCGCGGTGACAACTCCCATAGCCACCAGCAGGAAGGCGATGACCATGTGCATCGCAACACCCATGTTCATAACCGAGCTTGTGGCACTTTCGGGTATCAGCCCGACGGCGAAGCCCATGATCAGGGATAGAGCCAGGTACAATGTTGCGATGCAGAGGGTCTCTTTTCGGCTCAGGCTGGCCAGCCCGCACCCCAGGCTGACCTTTAGCGCAAAGACGATGATCCCAATCAGTATCCCAGAAGCGGCAAGCCATGTGAAATCCAAGGACGACACCAACCAAACTTAAGTGGACGTAAGTCAATTTAACATGATATAACGTTTGCGCAAGCCTACCTGCGTAAGACAAAACTATTTTGTATTTCTCCGATCGAAAAGAAAAATCTCGGGATTGAAGAAATCTTCAAAAATAGCTGGCGGAGGGAGGGGTTCAGAAAGGTGGCATTCTTTACCTCCTCCTGAAACCCGCTCCAATTTCGAGATCGAAGTTCTGAGATTAGCCAGTGAAGCGAAACTCGTTAGTTCTTCTATAACAATTACGAAATCCACGGGTCGGGATGCAGCGAACTTCGAAGACATGGTCTTCCGAAACCCAGTCATCTTTAGGGGCACTAAGTATAGCAGAGATGCCAATTTCGGGTGGACTCATTTCGAGTGCCCTCCAGACTGTTATAAGGTTCAATTGAACGTGCTCAGTCAAACTGGCGGCGGCGCACCCCGCAGCAAGCTCGGGGCATGCAAGGCGCCGCCGCCCTGTTAAGTCGATAGACCGCAAATGGTATAATTCTCAAGATGGTCGTATGTTCCCCAATCAATATCAATTACATCATCCACAGCTCGATTCAAACTGTTAAGTCGGTTATTTGTCCATCCCCGCAGCAAGCTGCGGGGTATTCGATAAAATCAATCGACAGAAGGATGGATAAGAAGAGAGGACGGCCAAAAAAGGGAGAAAAACTTCTTGAAGTCCATTTAATCGAGGCTCAGATAGAATTGGACTATGATGAGGTATCAAAAGAAAAATCAAAGCTTGGAAGATTCATTTTAGCTTCAAATGACATCAATATCGATCCAAATACCATTCTAAGCTACTATAAGGGGCAGCAAGCAGTTGAACGCGGGTTCAGATTCCTGAAAGATAAGAGCTTCCGCGTGGCTGAGGTGTATCTCAAGAAAGAAGAACGCATCGAAGCTCTTGCCATGATCATGGTCCTGACGCTCATGATATATTCTATCGCGGAGTGGCTGATCAGAAAACGAATGAGAGAGACGGGAGAGACCATACCAAACCAGCTAAAGAAGCCAACACAAAAGCCAACATTCAAGTGGATAGCTTTTCTGTTCATGGGAGTTGCAGAAGTTACAATCTGGATTAATGGTGAAATGCACCTGAAGATTGCGAATCTGAATGATAATCTTGTTAAGATTATTCGACTATTGGGGCAGGATTGCGAAAAATACTATGGATTGGAGCGTTGATGCGGAATGCGGGTTCCACTATCTTAATGGAATATTTTCATCTCGAGACGATATCCCGAGTTTGGCTAACTTAATTTATAAAGCGGCATGATATAATATTTTATTGAGCATGTTCGATTCGAGATATATGTCTCAACCTCGTTGATTAAATATTTATTGAACTTGATGGAGAATATATCAGCATGCCATTCATCCCGTTCCTCCGGTTTGGCGGAGGTTTCATCAAAGCCGACGAAGATGCGAAAGATCCCGGTGAGATTCCATGACGGACGTCTGCCTCTGTTTCGAGGTCCATCAGCCTTTGAGGCTCAGAAAGGACTTCTTCTGGGGCGGCTCGCCCCTGAAGAGGATCGAGCCCGACCAGATATCCGACTTCTACCTCGACGACCCGGAGAACCGGAGGATATTCGACCGCGTGGCCGAGAAGTGCTACCTTCCGACAAACGATATCATATTCGAAGAGATAAGGCGGCACCAGGATTCAGAGCGGCCCTTCAAGGCCGCCTACAGCTTCTCGGGGGTCTTTCTCGACCAGTGCGAAAGGTACAACCCCAGGGTACTGGAATCCTTCGCCAGGCTCGTGGATACCGGGATGGTGGAGGTTATGGAGCAGACCTACCACCACTCCCTTGCAAGCCTCTACGAGGACGGGAGGGAGTTTAGAGAGCAGGTCAGAATGCACCGGGAGAGGATCTGGGATGACTTCGGCGTGAAGCCCAGGATATTCGAGAACACAGAGCTTCTCTACGACGACCGGATCGCGAAGGTCGTCGAGAAGATGGGCTACGCCGGGATCTTCGCCGAGGGGATCATAGCCCCTCCAAACCACGTCTACAGGCCGGAGGGGTGCGAGAGGATATCTCTACTCCTGCGAGACTACATGATCACCGACGATATGGGATTTCGGTTCTCGGCCCGGTGGTGGAACGAGTACCCCCTCACCGCCGTGAAGTACGCCTCCTGGATCGCGTCAAAGCCCGGCGAGTGCGTCAACATCTTCTGCGACTACGAGACCTTCGGCGAGCACCAGTGGGCCGACACCGGGATCTTCGAGTTTTTGAAGTTCCTCCCCGGCGAGATCCTCAAGTGGGAGCACCTGAGGTTTGCAACCCCCAGCGACGTGGTGGATAAAAATTCGCCCATCGAGATCATAAGCGTTCCAAAGACCACCTCCTGGGCCGACATCGAAAGAGACACCAGCTGCTGGCTGGGAAACGCTCTCCAGTGGGCCTGTTATTCCTACCACCGGAGGCTTGAGGGCCCCATCAAGGAGAGCGGAGACGGGCTTCTCCTGGAGACCTGGAGGACGCTGGGCCTTTCCGACCACCTCTACTACGCCTTCACCCACGGAGGCGCACCCGGCGAGGTCCACAACTACTTCAGCCCTTACGGAGGCCCATACGATGCCGCGATCACTTTCTTTTCCGTCCTCTCAGACCTCCACTATCGGGTGAAGTCCTGGGTCGATGCCGCCGACGACCCCTTCCTCTTCTCGACGGGGATCGACCAGTTCACTGGCGATGCTGCCTGGGGCCGGAGGGGCCTGAGAGAGGTTCTGGAAAGTGCAAAGATCGATTCCCTCGAATACCATGCGAAGAGGGGAGACCTCTCGGCCTGGGTGAGGTCGGGCCTCCACGACGAAGCCCTCGCCGAGAGGCTCGAAGCGACGGAGGGGCTCCGCGGAGAGGGCCTGAGAGCGGCCCTTCTGGAGGCGGTGGACGAGGCCGCGAGCAGAGCCAGATCAGAGGGGAAGAAAGCGGGTCGAGATCAAAAGAAGGTCAACCCTGAAAGCGGGAGGAAGAAGATATGAGCCTTGATCTCGGTTTTCATCCGAAAAGCTATCAAGAGGGAGCAAAGCGCGAATGGCTGATCACCAACGGCCTCGGAGGCTACGCCTCCTCCACGATTCTGGGGGCGAACACCAGGTCCTACCACGGCCTATTGGTGGCGGCAATGAATCCGCCCACAGAAAGGACCTTGCTCCTCTCGTCCCTGGACGAGGAGCTGATATCCGAATCGGGCCATCGCCATCTGGCCTGTCATCAGTACCCTGGTGCGATATACCCCGAGGGGTTCCGCCACCTGGAGGAGTTCCGGCAGGACCCGATCCCGACGTTCCTCTACAGGACGGAGGACGGTGCCGCCATCGAGAAGAAGGTGTTCATGATCCAGGGCGAGAACACCACCGTCGTAAATTACAGGGTTGAAGGAAGGGGCCTCTTCAGGGTGGTGCCGCTCGTCAACTGCAGGAGCTTTCACGTCGCCTCTCGCGCCGCCCCCTCGATGGACCAGGAGGAGATCGATCTTGAGGGCGGTGGGAGCGGCGTTCGCCTCAGCTCGGGGTGCGACTTCGTCCTCGTCTCGGACAAGGCCCATTACGTCAGAGGGGAGCTCATGTACAACAGCCTGGAGTACGAGGTCGAAAGGCGGAGGGGCCTCGCCTGGAAGGAGGACTCTTTTTGCCCCGGGCGGTTCGAGGTCCAGGTCGACGGCCACATCTCTTTCAACGTAGTCGCATCAATCGACCGGGATTCGCCGGAGGGGGCTGAAGAGCTGATGAGCCGAGAAGAGGAGAGGGTCAAGGGGCTTTTGGGCGACAAAAGGCGCGACCCCAGGTTCGGGAGGCTTGCGGTCGGAGCTGACCAGTTTCTGGTAAGAAGGGGCGAGGGAAAGAGCATCATCGCAGGGTACCACTGGTTCAACGATTGGGGAAGGGACGCCATGATATCGCTGCCGGGGCTCCTCCTCACAACGCGCAGGTTCGATGAAGCTAGGGCGGTCCTGACCACCTTCGCCGGGGCGATGAAGGGCGGCCTTCTACCCAACGACTTCGGTGCCCAGGGCTACAACACCATCGACGCTGCCCTCTGGTTCTTCTGGGCGGTCCACAAGTACTGGGCCTATTCCGAGGATACGGACCTAGTGAGGGACCTGTTCCCCTCCCTCAGGGCGATCGTCGACCGCTACTCCCGGGAGACTCCGGGATCTTTTTCGGATGAGGACGGGCTGATCGTCTCAAAGCCAGGCCTCACCTGGATGGACGCGAAGGTCGATGGCCAGTTCGTCACGCCCAGGGCCGGAAAAGCCTGCGAGATCAACGCCCTCTGGTACAATGCCCTGTTGGTCATGGAGGTCTTCTCCGAAGAGCTGGAGGAGGAGGAGGAGGACGGCAGGCTCGCAGAGAAGGTCCGCGATAGCTACAAGAGGTTCTGGAACTCGGAATCTGGTTGCCTCTTCGATTTGGTCGACGAGAAGGATGCCGCCATAAGGCCGAACCAGGTGATAGCGGCATCCCTGCCCTTCACACCCCTCGACGAAGACCAGATCAGAGGGATCGTGGCCAGAGCCACCGAGGAGCTCCTCACCCCCTACGGCCTGAGAACCCTCTCGCCGGAGGATCCAGCATACATAGGACGGTACGAGGGCGGACCTGCCGAGAGGGATCGCGCCTATCACCAGGGGACGGTCTGGCCCTGGCTTTTGGGGCCGTACATAACCGCTCGTCTGAAGGCGAGCCGAAGCTCGAAAAAGAGCAGAGACGAGGCCAGGGAGCTGATGAGACCTCTCATGGACCTCGACGGCCAGATCGGCGTTGGGACGATCTGCGAGGTCTTCGACGGCGACGAGCCCCACCGGCCCGGTGGCTGCATATCCCAGGCCTGGTCCGTTGGAGAGGTGATGAGGGCCTGGTCGGAGGACGTGATGATGGGGGCGAGCAGGCTGAAGAGGGAAGGCGTTTAGAGGGGCAAGCCTCGGCCTTCTTCCTCCACCACCTCTTCCGTTCTTTTTTCGATCGTCTACTCTACAAGGGCCGCGTCTTGAGGCTGCGCCATCATCGCCATCAGCATGTCAAGCCAAGAGGGGGCGTTCATGGCCTCTTCTGGCACCTCTATCACGACCGGCTCGTTGTAGTTGGAATAGATCACCGTCGAGTCGGATTTGATCTCCATATCGATCTCGCCCATCTCGCCGACGGGAAGGTCCATCATATCAGAGGTCAGGGTCAGCTCCAAGGCGACCTGGTTTTTCAGGGGCAGGTGAGACTCCTTGGAGATCCATGTCGTCCACTCCATCTCGCTCTCCTCGAAGATCTCGTTCATATCCATGGTGTAAAGCGGCATCGAGCCCATCTGCTGGTTGAGGATCATGGTGAAGGTCTCAGTGTCGGGAACTACTTTCACCTTGTAGGCGTCCTCACCGTTGACCTTCTCGGACCCCACCAGCTCGATCTCGGAAGCGTTGAGGAGCTCTGCCTGGGTTCTAACCTGGTTCTGCTGGTCCCACATGTCTTCAGGCATCCCGGGCATCCTCGTCCAGTTTCCGTCGATGTTAGTGTACATGGAATCTCCCTGCATGTACATCTCCATCTCCGAGACGACCTCTCCAATATCCTCAGAGCTGGTGGTGGTGGTCATGGTCATCTTCATGGCGCGGGCCGTGACGTTCAGCTCGCCATCGCCCACCGACCTCGTCTCAAAGGACATGGCCCGAAGGGTTCTGTTCGTCTCAGAGTCGTTGATCACTTTTATGGTTTGATCCATATCCACGGCGAAGGCGGCGGTCTCGACCTTCTCCACCGACTCGATCATCATCGCCTTCAGCTCCTCGGGGCTGAGCTTCTCCTCGACGCAGCCGGAGAAGGCGACGACAATCAAGGCCAATAACAGTAATAGTTTCTTCATGTGGCAAGCCCTCTCTCCGACGCACTATTTCACACTATCGTTCGTTTTTCCGGCCCATCCCTCATCGCCCTCCCCAAACGCGCCACCATCGGACCAAAACCCTCTCTCCACCCTATCGTTCATCTCCCGCGTTTCGCGGGACGCTCTTGCAAGGCTGTGAGCCCTTCTGATCAGCGGCCGTGCCACCTCAGGCCGCTACAGAATGCAGGGGAGGCAGACCCCAGGATCTTCGCGGCCTCGCCCCGGCCGCAGATGGTGCACTTCAAGACGAATCGCCCCAGAAAGATCAGTTGTGGGACTCTTCGGTAGGAGAGCCCAAACTAAGACTTTCTTTTACACTTCAAAGATCATAAGATGATCGCCCCTAGAAGACCAAAATGGAACCGATGCGTTAAAAACACTTTGCGTCATCCATCTCGTCAGGCTCGCGGGGCAGTTGACCGACGAGTGGACCTCGGGCTGACTGTCTGGGGGATGCATAGGAGGAAGGGCGGCGGACCGCGCCGTTCAAAATGCCGCCATATCGGGGTAGCAGAAGCCCCTTGATAATTCAAATATCAGAATTACATAGTAAAAAGGTAACAGATCGTCTTGGTGTGGAGACGAGGCCAAAATTCATTTGGTTGGCCTTTTTCTCTTGTAGTTCCCGGCCTTCCAGCGTATTTTTAGTATATCACGTTGATTCTTGAGTCGCTCCCAGATACGCTACTAATTTTTCCTGTTCTTGGTGCAGTTACGTAATAATCAAAAGAAACGCCTCCGATTTTCGCTATCTTTCCTGCTCTTGGTCCAGTTGTGTAGTAGTCCCTTGTTCCGGGCCCATTAGCCTCCAGCAAATCACCTGCAGCACTTACAACGACGCTTACAGCGCCCACATTTAATGCTTCCTTAATGAGATTACCTTGACCATCGATGGTGTTTGTGATCCCGTTTGCGGGAATTATGCAGCTTGTAACCTGTCCATTGTTGCTCACATATGCTGTATATTTGGCCTCAGCAGGAGCCACAACAATCAATCCACTCAAGAGTAGAAGCGACACCAGTGTTATCCACAACTTAATTTCAACCCCTCCTTTAATTCTCTAATGATAATAGCTGTTATTTTAAATTGAATACCCCGCAGCTTGCTGCGGTTGGGATGGTCAAATAATCAACTCAACAGTTTGAATCGGGCCACGGATAATCTAAGTGGCGGGTATCGGGAAGCATATGATTGGCTTAATAATGATGCTATTTGCGGTCTATCGGCTTAACAGGGCGGCGGCGCCTTGCATGCCCCGCAGCAAGCTGCGGGATATTCGAATAAAATAAAATTCAAATTCGGCGTTATCTCTATTTATAGCCATTTAAAGACGGTCTGGTCTGGTCTGTTAGACCTCATCTTCAGCCTGTATTGGATTAATTTTATATTTTACCCCTAGTCGCCAAGGTCAAATTCCCGTGGGGCATCACGATCGTCCTCGCGTCCCTCCCCTGCCTCTTCCGTGCCATGGCGAGGGCCTCTTCGAGGCTTTTTGCATGCCTGAAAAAGCAGATCTCAGCGAGGTCCGGCCTCATGGAAGAGACGAGGATCAGGTCTTTTTCAAGAGACTCTTTAGCGATCAGGGCCGCCTTGTGTCCCCCGAACTCGTACTCCCTTCCGTACCGCGCGACGCAGTCCTCGGCGCAACTGGCCTCCCTCGCCCACCGCTCGAAGACTGGATGGCCGAGCCCCTCGGCGCACTCGGCGAGAAGGATGAGCGACCCGCCAGCAAGGACCGCCTCCTTGGCGTTCTCCATCGCCTTCTGGGCCTGGAAGAGGTTGATGTCCTTGGGACGGCCCCCGGCGCAGGTGACGACGATCTCGGCGGGCTTGACGACTTTTCGGTACATCTCGTCGACGACTTGGGCTCCGGCCCGATGGGCCTCGACGAAATCGCCAGCCGCGGCCCGGACGATCTCTTTTCTGCTGTTCAAGACGACATTCAGGATGAAGTCTAAACCTGCTACCCCAGCCGCCTCCTCCATGTCCAGCCGGACGGGGTTATTCAGAGATCCCGACTTCGCCAATGGGTCCACCATCATGGCGTGGTTCTTGTTCACCGAGTTTTCCGAACTTACGCCGGGAAGGACCGCCTTTGCCCCGCCGCTGTAGCCGGCATAGTAGTGGTACTCGATGTTACCCGTCCCGATCTTGAGGTCGCTGGATGCCACGTCCTCCAGGATCTCGACCGGAGTTCCCCGGCTCGTCTCGCCGATGTGAACGCATCGATCTTTGTCGTGCTGGATGTGGGGGAGGGAGGCGCAATCGCCGAGGAGCCGATCCTCCTCCTCCGCCGTCATCCTCCGATGAGTCCCAAGGCCGAAGACGACCAGGATCTCGGATACTCCCAGATCCTCAAGCCTCCTCACCAGGGGTGGGAGCATCTTGGAGGTGGGCGCAGGCCTCGTTATGTCGCTAGCCATGATGGCTGCGGTATCGCATCCAGCGAAATCCTGGAGGGACGGGCCGAAGGGCTCGTCGAGGGCCCTCTCGATCTCTTTCGTCTCGTCGGGGGCACCGGAAAGCTCCTTTGGCAAAACCAGCTCGTACCTCTCGTCGCCCTCGACATTCAGGTTCAGGTATCCGGCGCCGTATCCAAGCTTCATCTAAATCAAGTCCTCCAGACTTTAGCCCGGCTGTTGACGTCCGAGAATACCTCGAATATGGGCTTGTCTGTGGAATAGGAGAAAAAGTCGGCCCCGACGGCGTTGCAGGTCTCCCTAATCCTCGCGTCGTGCTCTTTCATCCTCTCTGCGTACTCGTCTCTCACCTTCGGCGTAACCCTCGTCATCACCGACTCCTTAGACTCCATGTCGATGAACCGCAGATCCCCCTCGAAGTCGAGGAGGGCCTCCGCCGGGTCCAGGATCTGGATCAGTATCAGGTCGTGGGCAGAGAGCTTGTAGATCCCGGCGATGAGGCTCTCGACGTCGTCTAGAAAGTCGGAGATCACCACCACGAGGCTCGTGGACCTGATCGCGAGGTCGAACTGCTCTGCCGTCCTCTTGAAGTCGGTCCCCCCCGATGGCGCCATCCGGTCGAGGTCCTCGATTGCCCGAAATAGGTTCCTCCTTCCACCTCTCGTCTCGCCCGGCTCCAGCATCTCCCCGAACTTGGATATCGAGAACTTCTCGTTCTCCTTTATCGCCATGTAGGCGAACCCCGCCGCCACCTTCGAGGCGAACCCGAATTTATCACCAAAGCCCATGCTGGAGCTAGCATCGAGAAGGAGGTGGACCGCAAGGCTCCTCTCCTCCTCGTGCTCCCGGACGTAGAGCTTCTCGGTCCTGCCGTAGACCTTCCAGTCGACGAACTTGAAGTCGTCGCCTTTCCGGTACTCCCGGTAGCCGACGGGGCTGATGCCTCGGCCCACCTTAACAGACCTCCGGGCCCCGGTGTAGGCGGTCGATACCCTTTTTCTGACGAGAAGGGTGAAGCGGTCCAGTTCTGCAAGAAACTCCGTATCCATCCGTCCGCCTCAGATCGACTTCAGTATGTCCGATATGACCTGGTCGGTGGTGACGCCCCTTCTCTCTGAATCGAAGGAGAGGATGATCCTGTGCCTGAGGATGGGGTAAGCCATGACTTCCAGGTCGTCTCTGCTGACGTAGTCTCTGCCGGCGAGGAGGGCTCGCGCCTTGGAGGCGAGGATCAGGCCGATGGAGGCTCTCGGGCTTACGCCGTACTCGACCCCATCCCAGCTCCTGGTGGAGATCACGCCCTTTATCGCGGCCCTCTTGAGGTCGTCGGAGATGGGAACGTCTCTTGTGAGCTGCTGGAGGGATAATAGCTCCCTTCTTGTGATCACCCTCTCCACCTTCGGCTCGGCGTGGCCCGTGTACCTCTCCATGATCTCGTACTCCTCCTCGGAGCTGGGGTAGTCGATGAAGACCTTCAGCAGGAACCGGTCGAGCTGGGCCTCGGGCAAGGGGAACGTCCCCTCCATCTCGATGGGGTTTTGGGTCGCGAGAACGAAGAAGGGCGCCTCCAGCTTGTAGGTGTTCTTGCCGACGGTGACCTGCTTTTCCTGCATAGCCTCCAGCATCGCGCTCTGGGTCCTGGGCGATGCCCTGTTGATCTCGTCGGCCAGAACGATGTTGGCGAAGATGGGGCCCTGCTCGAACCTGAACATCTTGCTCCCCTCCACCTCCTCGATCAATGTGGTGCCCGTGATGTCCGCGGGCATCAGGTCCGGGGTGCACTGAATCCTGCTGAAGTTGAGGCCGGTGGTGCTGGCTATCGTCTTGACGAGAAGGGTCTTCCCCAGGCCCGGGTTGCTCTCGAGGAGGGTGTGGCCCCCGGCTAGGATCCCCACCAGAATCTGCTCCACCACCGACTTTTGGCCTACCACCACTTTGCCGATCTCCTCTCTGATCGTCTCGAAGATGGCTGGCGCGTCCTTATAAATGTTAATCAGATCGTCTCTCATCTGTCCGTCCTCGGTGAGATCTACAGCTCTTTTTTGTTCGGTTTCCCATTCCGTTTCTCAAAAGCTCGTTGCCAGGTTCTCGAAATACCTTTTGATTATCTCTCTGTGCTGGGGCGGGAGGCTCTCGATGTAAAGGTCTGTGGGCACCGCCACTCCAACACCTGGTTCAGAGGTCTGGAATAATCGGTCCATGGGGTCTGTCTCCTTTGACCTGAAACCCGCCGCGGACCCTGGATATAAGACCAGCTCCAGGTTCACCTCCTCCAGAACCGCCAGAGAGGGCTTCCCGTAGATCTCGCCCGAGATCTCCTGGCCTGAGGCGCCCTCTTCCGGCAGCTCTTCTTCACCGAAGAGGTCTGCAGCCCGGTCCCGAAGATCGGTCAGAGACTTGAAGGGCTGGGGTGATATCTCCTCACCGGCCTGGCTCTGGCTGAAGATCACGGCGAAGGTGAGGAGGAGGACCATGGCTGCGGCCTTGGCCTGGAAGATCGGAACGCTTTTATCACCGAAGTTCAGCCGCCGATTGTTTATCAGGTCGATGGCTCCGACTTTCGAAAGCCTCATTTTCACGTCTTCGGCCAGGCTCCGCATCACCACTGAGTCCGAGTCGCGGTTGTCGTAGGCGGCCTTCGTCTCCTCCGAGAGGCTCTCGTCCAGATGGGCAAATAGGTCGGACTTCGACCACTGGCCCAGAAGCTTTGCGCCCAAAAGGCCCAGGATCAGGGAGAAGATGGCCGGAGCTGCGGCGAAAAACGAGTCCTGCCAGTAAAACTTGAAGAAGGCGGGAATCCCCAAGAAAAGGGCTGCGATGTAGATCAGGCTTGCGATTATGCCGGCGTTGAGCAGGTATAGGGACTGCTCGAACCATCTGTAGACCCCCAGAAGCCGCCTCAGATCCGCCAGAAACTCGTATGAACCGTCCACGGGACCTATTCAGAGCCCGTACTAATAAGTAGTTTCCGAGTTGAGGGGCTGATGCCATGATCAAGAACGCTGGAAGGCGCGGCTTCGTCTCCGGGTCGGCAGGCTTGGGGTTTCAGAGCCGGTCCGTTCCGATGGCCGAAACCGCCTGAACCTGCAGAAGACCTCGTATCGGATATTCAGAAGATCTCATATAGGTCCGGGTATCCGGTATAGAGCGAAAAATAACACCCGATGAAATTAGGTTTATACCCTTTGAAGACCAACACCTGCTTCGCAGCCTCGGTCGCAAGGCCGAAGATAAGCCACGGGAAAGTGGGGGAAAACTCGAAGATCGACTTTGGACGCGGTTCCTGCTGGAGCCGACTAATAAGGATACCTGAGAAAAATGGCCAAGATTTCGAGCTTCAACGGGCTGAGCTTAGGGCTTCTGGCGCTGATCCTGCTGGCGGCACTGGTGTCCCTGGGCCCGACCGGTGCCGTCTCCATCCTGGAGATGGGAGGGGATAGAGATGCCGTCCCCGGTGAAAACGGCAGCACTACGGCGAAGGGTCTGGCAGAGGCCTTAGCCGCCGGTGTTTGGATCGCGCCCGATGGAGGGGATAACGTCTCCGAAGGCATGAGAGAGACCCTTATCTCCCTCTTGGGGCCCGCCCGGATCTTGAGAATCATGGTACAGGAAGAGGAGGTTTCGGAGCTCGGGTACATAGGAACCTCCGACGGCGTTCTGGTCCTCTGGCCCGACGTCACAGAAACCCTCCGTTTGATCGCTCCCTTCGACCACCGGGAACGGCCCTGGTACCTGGAGGCTGCGAGGGCGAAGGAGACGATCTGGACCAAGCCTTACATGAACCAGAGCACCGGAAATTTGGCCATCACCTGCGCGACCCCGATATCGGTTGTTGGGAACTTGACAGGGGTAGTGGGGATGGACGTATCCCTGGACGAGATCGATTCCGATCTCGCCAACATATCTTCTGGTTACCCCTTCATCTTAGACGGTCAGGGGGCCGTGGTGATGCAGCCTCCCGTCCCTGAAGCCTTCCTGTGGGAGGAGGTCCTGGCGCCTGGAAGCCTTCTTGATTCCAAAAACTCGGAGCTTGCCGAATTGGCTGAGGCCATGGTCCGGGGAGAGAACGGTACAACATTCGTCCGTCTCAGCAAGGGCAGCACCAGGATCGCCTACGCCCCCCTTCCTTCGGTCGGCTGGAGCGTGGGAGTGGCCTCCGGAGAGGAAGAACTGACCGCGGCCAAGGCTTCCCAGTACGACCAACTCTTCCGCCGGATATCGGGCCAGACTGAGGTTTTGGCCCTGGAAAGCGGCGAGGCTTTGAAAGATCGCGGACGAGGGGCGATGGCGGCCCCCAGTCGTCAGGACGGCGAGGGCGAGGGGGCCGGGTGGCCTGCAATCTGGCCTTTGGCGTTGGCGGCGGGCATATCCGCCTTTCTGGCGGGAGTGGTCGGATTTCGGGCAGGTCGCAGCGCCATCGGGCCGATGGTCGATGCGGTCGCGAGGGCCTTTGAGGGAATCGGCAGAGGAGACCTCGACTCGAAGATCGAAGGAGACGGTTCGAGAGATATGAGGAGTTTGGGAGAGGCCTTCGATCGGATGACCATTGATCTGAAAGATCAAATCTCCCTGATCGAGAAGAGATCATTCGAGGTGGGGAAGTCCGAAAAGGGGCGGGAGGTCTCCGAAGAGATCAAGCGATTCCTCCTGCCCGAGAGGATCCCCCAGGTTGAGGGGTACCAGGTGGCGACGCTCTCTCTCGCCGAGGGTCGCGAATGCTGTCACTTCTACGACGTCTTCGAGATGGAGGGGCCGAAGGCGGTGGTGGCGATGGCCGAGATCTCGGGCAAGGGCCTATCCGCCGCGATGGTGGCAGGTTTAACGAGAAGCCTGATCAGGGCAGCCACCAGGAGGTTCGGCGATCCGGCAAAGGCGCTGCGGGAGACGAACCTTCAGATAAGCGACGACGTCAGAAACGGTATGATGGTCTCCTGTTTCTGCGGGATGCTAGACCTATCCAGCCACGCCTTGAATTACGCCAACGCCGGCCACGTCCCGCCCTTCATCGTCAGCTCCGACGGTTTTGTGGACACCCTGATCGGCGGCGCGATATCCATGGGCGCTCTCGACCACATCGACCTGGAGATGGAGGGGTGGATGATAGATCCCGGTGACGTCCTTGTGATCTACAACGACGGCCTGATCGAGGTCGAGAACGAGAAGAAGGAGCGGTTCGGAACCGAGAATCTGATCACCCTCGTTAAAGGCAACAGGGAGAGGTCGGCTCAGGACATCATGAAGGAGCTGGAGACGGCGATCAGAGACCACATGGGAAGCCGACCGCAGAGATCCGATCCTGTCGTCATGATAGTGAAAAGATCAGTCTGATGGCGGCCGGCCGGTCAGAATTCTTCCGGCAAATTCAGAACCGCCGCTCGGACCTGAGGTCGTCTCCGGCGATCTTCTTAATCCTATTTACCAGATCTTCGATTGCGAGGCCGTCCATCGAAATTCGGTCTTTGCCCTCGAAGATCTCCTCTCTCACCCGGCGGCCGACGACGTCGTCGCAGCCGGGCCGAACCTCGATTACGACGCTTCCCACAGGCGTGACCGTCCTGTGGCAGAGGTGGTCGAGGTCGCCGTCGACGATCCCGACGAGAGGTGTTCCAAGCCTCGCCAGGACGTCCCCAGCGATGGCGGTGGTGTCGTCGCCCACGGTTATCGCAACCATCGCTCCCTTCGCGTTCTCGAAGGTCTCTTCTGCGGCATGGTCTATCAGAGCCGCGTCGCGGCCTTGGGTGCAGATGGACCTTGGAACGTTCTCGGTCCTTCTTATGTCGCCGGTCCTCAGGATCGCCGTCTCAAGATCGACGAACGAGAGCTTCTCCAGGCCATGGGCCTTGACCTCTACGCCATCGATCTCAACGATTTTGCCGTCTATTGCTGTGATCTCCACAGTCTCCTCGAGGGCTCTCGCGACGACTGTCCCGTTGACGGATACGTTCTCCCCGGGGACGGCCCCCAGGATCTTCCTTTTGACGGTTCCCTCCGAAGATTGCGTCCTCAGCGGAGGCTGGGGGACTTCCACCAGCTCCAGCTCCAGGACCTGGGCGATTCTTTTGGCGAGGTGGCCTGCCTCGCCCGCCAGGACCGATAAGAAGCCTCCACCAAAGTCCGCCAGCAATAGGGGCTTATGGGGCTTTGCCCTAGCCGCCACCGTCTGGCCGAAGGCGAGGCCCGTCTCTCTCGTCTTTGCGAAGTTCAAAAGGATCACGATGTATACGGCCGGTTCCAGCCTTCGGACAGACCGGCTCGGCATCTCCCTTCTGGTGATGTCAATCCGATCCTCCAGAGAGGCGTCGATGACCGCAACCCTACCCATCGTCCCACCGAGGACCGCGGTGACAGCGCCCATATCCTCCAGAAGGTCCAGTGCAATCTCGGCGCATCCCGAGTCGATCACCTCGGGACCGTGGACCACGACCCCTATCTTATCCGCCACTTTCGACGCTCTCATCTTCCATCTTTACCGATCTCATCCTCTCTTCTTCTGCCTTCATCCTCTCTTGCATCTCTTCCAGGGTCCGGGCGCCGATCTCCCTCCTCTCGGGCATCTTTTCGATCGGCTGCAAAGTACTCAGGTGGTAGTAGAGCCCCGTCGAATCCAGGAGTGCCCACTTTTCACCGTCCTCCTCTGTCTTAAGGACCTTCACGATCCCCACGGTCCCGGTCCCGCCGTACCTGACAATGCTCCCTTCGCTGATCTCCTCTGACATGGTCCCAGGTCATCTCCTCACAGCTTCTCCGTCATTACTTCTCCGGCGAAGTTTTTAACCTCTGCCCCACCGGGGATCGAGAGGACCTCGACCCCGTCGAACTCGGAGGTCCCGCAGAGGACGTCCTGTTCAGGGTGGGTCCCGGCCTGGATGTCGCACCTTATCCTCGTCTTATCCCCCACCGATACCACAGTCTTCAGCCTGGGAGAGGCCGGATGGCCCTTGGGAAGTACTATCAGGGGGGAGTTCATCTCCCTGATCTGGTAGAGGGTGCACATAAGGCCCCTTCTAGCCTTATCTCCGACTTCGAAGGTCGATGCCACCAAGAGGTCATCCTCGTCGGTGAAGATCACTATCTCCTCAGTTTCGGTCTCGAGATAAAAAAAGTGGCCGAGGGTCCTGACAAGAGCCAGGGTCCCGGTCTTGCCGCAGAGATAGGCGATCTCGTCGTCTTCCAGGGGGATCTTCATCTTCTCATCACTCGACGGGCTTTACGTTTCTGGATTGGCAGGAAGGACATCTGGGCTTTCGACCCATGCCCTTGAACTTGTTTCCGCAGTCCTGGCATATGTAGCCTTTTGATGCGAGCGATTCAACGTCGCCGATATCTGGTCCGCCTCCAACGGTACACATGGGACTTTCACCTCCTTATATTCTATTTCCGAGCGGCTCTTATTTAAATGAGGTGGCTGTGAGGTTCAAATACATCACGCTGTACCAGCGGGAAGACGGCGAGCTGGTGATCGCCCTGCATCGGATCCATGTCCTGGCAAAAAAACTTGGTCGTGTACTTTCTTGACTGAATAATTTATATATAACCTCTCCAATTCATACTTGGAGATCAGCAATGGAGGCAAATCTAGATTTATCGAAATTCTGGTGCTGGCAGAAAGACTGTCCCGACTACGGGAAAAAAGGCGAGGGAAACATAGTTTTGAAAGAGCGATACGGGAAGGACAACAGAGCGCTTCTCAAGTGTAGAACCTGCGGCCATTGCTTCAGCGGAACATGCTCAATAAAGTGTTGCGATTTGCCAGAATGGTCGACGGGCAGATA
>CAZNGI010000028.1:0-19900 GCA_964572505.1 uncultured Methanotrichaceae archaeon
TGGGTATATACCTCAAGGGCTGCACCAACACCACGATCTCCGAGTGCATCTCCTCCAACAACGGGAACGACGGCATTCTGGTCTTCAAAGCTCCGGGCAACGTCATCAGAGGTAACGTGGTTAGCAACAACGGCGACGACGGGATCCAGATCCTGAGCTGTGACAACAACCGGGTCGAGGGCAACGTCGTCGGCAACAACACCGACGTGGGGATATTCCTGGACACCTCTCAGAACTCAGTGGTGACCGGAAATACCCTCAGCTACAACAACAAGGGCGTTGGTCTCCTCAACTCCGGAATCGACAGGATCGGACCAAACCGATTCGTAAACAACACCCAGGAGCTGGAAGTGGTCTAGATCCGATCTTCGGACCGTCGGCCACACACCACATTTTTTTGCTGACCCGGCCCTTGGAGATGTTTCGTCCTCTTCTCCGTCCTGATCGGCAGAGATCGACAAAAAGGCGAGAGGCGGACATCAATTGCCTTCGAAACCAATTTAACCCACGGATGCTACATATCTCGCCGACATGCTAGATTATTCCGTCAATCAGTTTCTAGAACTCGCAAAGACTCCGAAGATCGACATCGAGGTCTGCGACGTCACCCTGAGAGACGGTGAGCAGATGCCCGGCGTCGTCTTCAGGCCGGACGAGAAGCTGGACATCGCCATCAAGCTGAACGAGGTGGGGGTGGAGATCATCGAGGCCGGTTTTCCCGTGGTCTCGGAGGCGGAGAAGAGGGCGGTCCAGGACGTCTCCAACCTAGGCCTCGACTCCAAGATCTCGGTCCTTTCGAGGTCCGTTCCCAAAGACGTGGATGCGGCCCTGGACTGCGATGTGGACATGGTCAGCGTCTTCATAGCCACCTCCGAACTCCACCTGAAGCACAAGCTCCACATGACCTGCGACCAGGCTGTAAAATGCGCCTTTGAGACGGTGGAGTACGCAAAAGACCACGGCCTCATAGTCAGGTTCTCGGCGGAAGACGCCACCCGTACCGACTTTGAGCTTTTGAAGAGGCTCTACAAAAAGGCTGAGGAGTACAGGGCCGATTACGTCAGCATCGCCGATACAGTGGGGATCCTGAACCCAAGGACCACCAGCTACCTGGTCAGCGAGATCAAAAAGGAGGTCAATATTCCGATATGCATGCACTGTCACGACGACCTGGGGATGGCCCTAGCCAACACCCTCGCAGCAGCAGAGGCCGGAGCAAAACAGCTTCACACCACCGTCAACGGGATAGGAGAGAGGAGCGGGAACACCCCCCTCGAGGAGCTGATGGTGGCCCTCAGAGTCCATTACGGCGTCGACCGGTACGACACCACAAAGCTCACCCCCCTCTCAAAGCTCGTCCAGAGCTACTCGGGGGTTATCATGCCGAAGAACAAAGCCGTCGTCGGCGAGAACGCCTTCGCTCACGAGTCAGGAATCCACGTGGCTGCGGTCCTTGAAGAGCCCCGAACCTACGAGCTGTACTCCCCCGAGATGGTGGGGTCTGCGAGGAGGATAATAATCGGAAAGCACACCGGGGCTAGGGCCCTTAAGTACATCACCAAGAAGATGGGGTACGACCTGAAAAGGGACGAGATATGCCTTCTGGCCGAGAAGGTGAAGAGATGCAGCGAGTTCAAGCGTCCCATCTCCTGCGACGAGCTGCGAAAGCTGATACACGACCTAGACATCGAGATAGTCTACCCCGACCTCTGAAAGCTGGAGGGATCGGCCCGGCGCTTCGGGTCGTCGGGGATCGCATCGCTCTACAAGTCCTGAGAATCAATCCGATTTTTATGGAGGGACTGTCCCACGAGGTCCCGCACCGTCCCCCGGGAGCTTCGGGGCAGATCCAACAGCGCTGCTGAGCCGTACACAAGGGCGATTGGGCTATCGACCTTGGCGATATGCTGGCGGAGTCACGCAGGTCCCGGGGCAAAACCCCATCTGGCGAGATCGAGGAGGAGACTCTGAGCCGTTACGGCCTTTCGTAAAAATCTTTAATACATTGGATGCTGAAGCTATTTGATCAAAGGTTTGGAAAACCTGAAGCAACCACCATCGTAAAATAGGGGGCAAAGGTTTCCTCAAAGGGCTGGACGGATCGGCACCATATGATGTGGAGGAGGCGTACGTGAGGATCAAAGTGTTTCTCAAGGTCTTCGGCACTCTGCTGAAGCTGCTGGGGGCGTTGATGCTCATCCCCACCGGAGTATCTCTGGTCTACGGCGAGATCGAGGGGGTGATAGCCTTCGCGGTTCCGGCCCTATTCAACCTGGTCATCGGGCTGGTCATGGAGCTTTTGGGAGACGAGCAGGTCCTCTCCAACAAGGAGGGGTTCGCCCTGGTGGCCTTCGGGTGGCTGGGTGCGGCCGTCACCGGGGCCCTCCCCTACATCTTTTTGGGTCTCAGCCCGATAGACGCCCTATTCGAGTCTATGTCAGGTTTCACGACGACGGGCGCCACCATTCTCGCCGAGGGCGGAGCCGACGGTCTTTGGATCATAAACGCCACCGCCGCCAGCCACAGCCTGGGGGCGACCCTCGCCCAGATGGCCTTCCAGAACGGCACCATAAGCTCCGCCGTCAGTTCAGCCAACCTCACGGCGTCGAACATATCGTCCCTCAACGACACCATCCTAAACGCCACCCTCAACAGCACTCTTGTCGGAGGCCAGACCAACGAGGCCCAACTTAGCTCAACCCTGAACGGGCCGAGGGATACATACCGCGGCCTCCTCTTCTGGAGGTGCTTCACCCAATGGCTCGGCGGCATGGGCATCATCGTCCTCTTCATAGCGATCCTGCCGAACCTGGGCGTTGCAGGACGCCAGCTCTTCAAGGCCGAGGTTCCGGGCCCGACAGAGGAGATGATCAGGCCCAGGATCAAGGAGACGGCCAAGATCCTCTGGGGCGTCTACATGGTCCTCACGGCGGCCGAATTTCTGCTTTTGATGCTGGCAAAGATGCCGGCATACGATGCCATATGCAACACCTTCTCCACCGTCTCGACCGGCGGCTTCTCCCCAAGGGTGGACAGCATAGCCTACTACAGCGCCCTCGATTTCAACGGTCCCCTCATAGAGGTGGTCGTGATCGTCTTCATGTTTCTCTCCGGGGCGAACTTCGCCCTCCACTACAGGTCGATGTACGTCAACAGAAAGAGCCTGATCAGGGACCCGGAGTTCAAGTTCTACTACCTTCTCGTCATCCTCTCCATCGTCATCGCCATCCTCATCGGTGGGATTGGTAGCAGCTTCTCGGTAGATGGGCCCGATCCCGAGGGGGTCGAGCTGGCTGGCCTCTACCTCAGGACCGCCGCCTTCCAGGTGGTCTCGATCATCACCACCACGGGCTTTACCACCGTCGACTACGACCTGTGGTCCGGCCCTGCAAAGCTCATACTACTAATGCTGATGTTCAGTGGCGCCTGCGCAGGGTCGACGGCGGGAGGGATAAAGCTCGTTCGAATCCTCCTCACCATGAAGTACGGCCGGCGCGAGCTCTTCCAGTCCCTCCACCCAAAGGCCGTGATGGCGGTGAAGCTGAAGGGAAACCCCGTCAAGGAGGACGTCCTCCACTCGATCCTGATATTTATCGCTTTTTACATCCTGATCTTCGCGATAGCCTCGGTGATCTTCGCCTCGGTCTGTCCTCTTGCGGAGGAGGAGACGACGCCGGAGGAGATAGTCTGCTTCATCTCCGAAGATGGAGCGGGCGGCCAGAAGGTCGTCTGTTTCGGGGCGGAGGGCTGGAGCGAGGCCGAAGAGATCCTCGGTCTCACCCCCAAGGAGGGCGGGAACGTGGCCTGTTTTGTCACCCCCGAGAACGCCGCAAAGAGGATAGAGGTGGACAGAAGGCCCCTCAACCTCTCGGAGGTCTACGATAAGACGGGAGAGATAGTCTGCTTCAGGTCCGGCGACTGCAGCAACATCGACATGGTGAGCGCCGCCTCTGCCGTGGCCACGACCCTGGGAAACGTCGGTCCCGCCTTCAACCGTTTCGGCCCAACAGACAACTACTCTGAGGTTCCGGGCCTGGGCAAGCTGGTCCTGATCGTCTGCATGTGGATAGGGAGGCTCGAGATCCTGACGGTTCTGGTTCTGCTCATACCCGACTTCTGGAAGAATTGATATGATACAGGAGGAACGCTTTTGACGACGAGGTGGGACGGAAGTTGAAAAGGAAGATGAGGGTGGTCACCCTCAGCGAAAACTCAGCGGGCTTGAGAAGGGAGGTCCTCGCAGAGCACGGCTTTTCTGCTTATTTGGAGTTCGGGGACTATAGGATGATATTCGATGCAGGTCAGACCACAACCTGCGTCCACAACGCCGACGTCCTCAAAATCGACATCGAGGGCGTGCCGATCGCCCTCAGCCACGGCCACTACGACCACACCGGAGGTCTTGTGAGCCTTCTCAAAAAGACCGGCCCGGTGACCGTTTACGCTCATCCGGGGGTCTTCTCTTCCAGGTACTCCAGAAGGGGAGGGGCGCTGAGGCAGATAGGAATCCCCTTCAAAAAAGAGGATCTGGAGAAGATGGGCGCGGAGTTCGAATTTTCCAGGAAAGCGCGAGAGATTCATCCCGGCCTGTGGCTCACGGGCGAGGTCCCGAGGCTCGCCGAGTTTGAGGGGGCGAGCGAGGACCTGGTCGTCCTCTCGGAGGATGGCGAGATCGCGGTCGATCCCCTCCTCGACGACCAGGCCCTCGTCATGGTCCTTGATAGGGGCCTATTCGTCCTGCTGGGATGCGCCCACTCGGGGATGATCAACACCCTGGTCCACGCAAAGAGGGTGACGGGCGTGGACACCATCCTGGGCGTTGCTGGCGGAACCCATCTCGGCTTCGGCGGAGAGGAGAAGCTTCCAAAGACGATAGAGGCTCTCCGAAGACTGGATCTCGATATCCTGGCCCCATCCCATTGCACCGGCTTTTTGGCCGCCTCAGCTCTGGCGGCAGAGTTCCCGGATCGTTTCGTCTTCAACAGCGTTGGAACTGAGATAGTGCTTTGAGGGCCGGCCCTGTAACTCGGCGATGAGGCATCGAGGGTTGATCGGCATCGAAAGATCAGGTGGCTGAATTGTATCTCGGGCAAATCCCCCGCGCCACCACCATGGAAACGCCCGGCTTTGCCAGCTCCTCTCTCAAAACTTCTTCGATTGACTCCCGATTTGCTGGAAGTTCGATGGTCCTAAACTCTGGAACTATCCTATCCAGAACCGAGGTTATATCGGGGACGGGCTGGCCACCGGTCATCGCCGTCACATAGTTTTGGAGGAGGACCACCAGGACCTCTCTTCTGTTGTTCACCGAATCGATGAGGCCCTGAAGGCCGGAATGAGCGAGGGCGTAATCGCCGACGAGGGCGACCCCCTTCTCGCCGAAGCCCGAGGCGACTCCCACTGAGGAGCCGAGACCGTAGACGACGTCCACAGCCTCCAGGGGCGGCCGGACAGCCCTGATGCTACACCCGGCGTCTCCTGCCACCGAAACCCCCAGGTTTCGAACTGCTTCATAGACCGGCCGGTATGGGCAGTCGTCGCAGACGTTCTTGGAGCCGGGCCGGTCTATGAACCTTTGGGGGCGGGGGCCGGGCCCAGGCTGGGTGCCTGTGGCGATCAGTTCCAGGGCCAGCTCAAGGTCTTGCGACTCCAATCTTCCCCAGGGGAGGTGGCCGGTCGTCTTCCCGATGATCTTATCGCAGATCTCTAGCCGGGACTCGATGAATGGGGTCGGCTCCTCTGCCACCAGGATCTTCTCGTGCTCTTGGACGAAATCTCGGATCATCTCCCAGGGGAGTGGGTGGGAGAAGCCCGCAACCAGCAGGGGAAGCTTCGCCTTCAATTTCAGGGCGAGGCTGGCGGGCCTTCCCGAGGCTATTATCCCCAGATCCCCTTCAGCATCCCTCAAGAAGTTGAGCGAAGAGCTGCTGGAGGCAAGCCTCATCTGGGGCAGGACATCGGTCCTGTACCTCTGGTGGCGTCCTTTCGAGGTCAGGTTCCAGATCGAACGGTCGAAGGTTCCGAATCTGTCCTCGTCCTTTTCCCCAACACGCTCCGGAATCTGAGCCGGGGTGCAGCTCGATTTTCGAGCCGTCTCTCCGAACTCGAAGGTCGTTCTGACCATCGCCGGAGCTCTGATTTTCTCGGATAGGGCGAAAGCCTCCAACAGGGCGGGGCGGAGACGCTCGGGGCCCGACGGGTCGAGAACCGGAACTTCACAGAGGGGGCCGTAGTTTCTCACGTCCATCTCCGCCTGGGACCCCCTCGGTCCGACGTCTTCGCTCGCCAGGACCACGAGTCCAGCCCCGATGGTGTGAGTAGGGGATATCGAGAGGGGGTCAGAGAGGACGTTCACGCCCAGGTGCTTCACCAGGACGAGAGATCGCCTCCCTGTGGCCGAGGCCCCCAGGGCCACTTCCATCGCCACTTTCTCGTTGACGGCCATCTGGGCTTCGTCGCCTAGGGCCGGGACGGCATCGGTCGCAGGATAGCCCGGAACGTAGATCCGGACCTCGACCTCGAGGTCTGAGAGGGACATTCGGAGCGCGTCAACACCTGTCGGCCCGCCTTTCAGATCACCGCCTACGACGGCGTCCTTCCCGGTCCTGTTTACCTCGACCATATAAGTCCCCAAACTCACGCTTTTCTGATCGGATCTCGTCTATGCCCTCCAGACCTCGGGCCTTACAGACTCTCCGGGCCTGGCGCAGAAGGGGATCGCAGCCAAGGCCCCTATCAGACCCTGGCCGTCCAAGACGACATCCGTGCCGGTCTTTTTCGCCGTCTCGACCGCCAGCTCGTAGGGTAGCCGCTCGGTCCTGCAGAGGTGGGAATAGTCCATCAGAGGCGAGGGGTCAAACCCTCTGTAGACGACCATCCCTGTGTCGTCGGATACGCTGTACCGTTCGAGAAGTTCCCGGAAGTCTGCCAGCATCCCGTCGGCCTTTCCCGGAAGGGCGGCGAACTCCACCACCGTGGATACACAGTTCTGGGTCTTGGTGGGGACGGGGAAGAGCTGGACGAGGGCATGGGAGACGTACCTCGCCTCGGGCCGGTCCACCTTGAGTGAGATATTGTGGACCAGCGACCAGGTCGCCCCCTCGGTCTTGGAGTCGGTGTCGTCGACGCCGATGATGATCCTCTCTCTCCTGGGAAGGACGATCGTTCCCCGGCCCATCTTTCCTCCGCCGGACTCCGAGACTGTGCTCCGGAGGACGTCTCCCGCCCTCGACCGTGAGACGGTGGCGCCCACCCCGCCACCGCCGAGACCCGCATAGGTTATCTCGACCTCGTCCTCTTTCGCGATTACAGATTCAAAACCCGCCGACCTCTTGGAGGATGCGAGGTCGAGGTCTGCCTTACCGGACCTCACCAGGTACCTGAACCACTCCCCCAGGGACCGGGAGCTGATGACGAGGGGCCCCTTCGAGTAATGGTAGAGAGACCAAGCCCCGCCTCCGTAACAGGAGGATCGCTCGAGTATCTCCACAGTCTCGCCGTCGGGGCTCGCGACGGCGTGAATCTGCCTGTAGACCACAGCATAGGGATCATCAAGACTGAGCACGCATGAACACCTCGAATGAATGCAAGTAAATTATCAATTTTCAGATATATGGAGTTCAAACTATAAGATCTCGGATCGTGAGGTCTCAGATCGCCCGGCTTTCCAGGGCCTCTTCACCCTCTCCCGACTTCATGTACTCCCTCAGAACGACGGTGGCGTAAGAGCCTGCCGGAAGGTCGAACTTGATCAGGGCAGAGCCGCCCTCCTCGATCTCCACGACGGGGTCTAACCTCAGGAGGGCGGGCCTTCTATGCCCGGGGGACCCAAGGTCCGGATTCACCTCCACTTTGAAGTCGGAGAAGGTCACGCCCACCTCATCCAAGACTGACCTCTCGATCTCGCCGGGGACGGCCTCTGCAAACTCCGACCTGTACCCGAAGAGGGGAAGGGTCACAAAAGCCCTGCCCCTCTCCGCCAGCCTGTTGACAGCCTCCAGGTTGGAGCCGTCCACCTTCTGGATCTTGTCGACGTAGGGAAGGCCGCCCTTCGAGAAGCAGACGACGTCCCCCTCCACCGCCCGGTCGAGGGGAAGGCCGGACCTCATCCTTTTTGAGAGGATCCTGTTGAATAGAAGGGATTGGTAGGCGTGGACGAAGAGCCTCTTCAGGTTCGGTGCGAGGACGTCGAAGGAGCGAGCCCAGTCGCCCCCCTCTTCATGGAGGCGGCTCATCATCGCCCTCTCGTAGCGGAGCCGGAGGGGATACTCCTTTAGGGCCCTTCCGAAATCCCGATCCTCCAAAAGCCTCGACCTCGCCAGCCTCGTCGTCTCGGGCTCGCCGGGGAAGGGGAGGGCGAGGTAGGTGAGGACCGCCTTCTCCGGATCGCCCCTCACCAGGCCCTCTCCGACGAGGTGAGTCACAGGCCTCACCTCGCCGAACCTCTGGACCCCGAAGTAGTTGGGAAGACCGCCTAGGGCCAGAATCTCACTGGATACGCCGTCAAGGCGGCGGGCCGCCTCCTCCTCGTCGAGGTCGATCTCCCCGATCCGAACACAGAACCGATTTCCCAAAAGGTCGCCGAGAGAGACGGCCCGGTTGGACCTTCCCAGGACCTTGATCTTCACGCCGGGAAGGGTTACTCGTCCGAGCTCCTTTTCGTCCAGGCTCGCTATGCTCATCCGCTGCCTGGTGACGGCGTTCTTGTCCTTGGTCCCGGCCCAGCCGAACCGCTTTTGGCTGATCTTGAGCTGGCGCGAGAGGTCCCTCACGAGATGGTGGGTGTCCCAGTCCACCTTCTCGACCTCGAGGACCAGGTAGCGGCCACCTTCGTAATTTTGCTCCTCGTAAATCTCCTCGACGATGAAGTCCTCGCTTTTCCGGCGAAGGCGCCCCCCGCATCCCGGGGAGCCGGTGGCGTAAAACTCCATCCCGAGGGCCCGATCGAACTTTTGGGCCTCGATCATCACAGATCCCCTCCTCCGACCCTCAGACGAGCTTCAGGTTTCCCGTGATCCTGTCGAGCATGGTGTCCGAGGCGGGCCCCAGGCCCAGAGCGGTTACGGTTCCGGGCGGAATCTCGGTGAGGCCCGCATCGATCACTATGGCACTGGCGACCCCAGCCCTCTCCGCCACCTCCCTCAGCCTGAAGATCTCCTGGAGGGCTGGAACCTTGAGGACGATCTTCCTTTGCCCCTCCTCCTTCCAGTCCCTGACGACGCGCTTGTCCGCCCGGTCCATGGCAAGGATCGCCGCGTGGGCCACCTGGACCGCCAGCTTGCCGGAAGAGAGCTTCAGATCTTCGCGGATCACTATACATTGCTTGAACTCCATGATGGCGAGGGTTAGAGCCCGCATCAGATAAAAAGGGTGCACGCTCCCCCAGCGGGACCTGGACCGGTCCAGAGGAACGGCAAAAGAGAAGAAGGTATGAAAGGGGTCCCCGGCCTCTCAGGCCTCTCCCGTCATCACCTTGACGCAGAGAGGGCTCTTGACGATGTTGCCGAGCTTCGCCCCGATCAGGTACTCCAGGTTCTTGTCCGCGGCGATGTCCAGGATCCTCTGGGTGACGACCCCGTCGAAGATGACGCCGGCAACGTCCCCGTTGGACTCCTTCAGCTCTTTCGCAAGATCCCTCACAGCGACCTCTCCAACCAGGTTCTGGTTTCGATCGAAGAGGCGGGCAGAGAGGGTACCGTTCAGGGCTTCGAGATGGGGCTCAAACCACTGGCCAACCTCCTCGGCGACCTCCGGCTCCTTTTCGACGATGGTCTCGGGTTCGGGTTCGAACTCCAATTCCGGCTCCGGTTCATGCACCTGGATAGAGGGCGCAGTCTCATGAGATCGATCCGTTGATCTGCTGATCCTGACCGGCCTTTCCCTGATGAGGCTCTTTCTCCTGGTCGTGACCTCACGCCGCTGCTTATTCGAGAAGGGCTTGATCTTGTAGAAGTCCAGCACCTGCTCGACGGGGATCTTCTGGCGGAGGGCTCTCACGATCTCCTTCTGGGTCATGTCCTCGACGCACTTTCCCTCGGGGGCTCTGGCCACGTAATCGATGTCCGCGACCTGGAGGAGCTCCTTTACGATCAGCTCTCCGCCCCGATCGCCGTCTGTGAAGGCCGTGACCACCTTCTTGCTACACAGATCCGCGATGGTTGCGGGAACGTTCGTCCCGCCGACGGCGACGGCGTTCTTGATGCCGTAACGAAGGAGGTTCAAAACGTCGGCCCTTCCCTCCACCACCAGGATGGCGTCGGAGTCGAGGACGTTGGGGCCCGCGGGGAGCCGGTCCGACCCGATGTGAGTGATCTCCTCCACTCGCACGGATTGTTTAATCTGTTCGGTGATCCCCTGGGTGTCCAGGATGTTCTCATCGAACATCTCCATTATGATCTGCTTTGCCCTGTCCACCACGTACTTTCTCTTGGAGGCCCGGACGTCCTCGATTTTGGAGACGTTGATCCTGGCTATGCAGGGACCGACCCTGTCGATCGTCTCGAGGGCAGAGGCGAGGATCGCGGTCTCCACCTTGTCGAAGCTCGAGGGTATCGAGACCGTCCCGGAGGATTTGCCGCTGCTGGACGTGATCTGGACGTCGATACGGCCGATACGGCCGGTCTTTTGGAGATCTCTGAGATCGAGGTCGCTTCCGAGGAGCCCTTCGGTCTGGCCGAATATGGCGCCGACAACGTCGGGCCTCTCCACGATCCCGTCTGCCGTGATCTCAGCGTGAATTACGTATTTAGTGGTATCAACATTCTGCATCATAGACACCTCAAATTTTAAAATAGATAAATAAATACACGCGCGGCCCCATAACTGCATCGCTAACGCTGCACAGTCCTTGATTCTGCCTCGGAGCCGAAAAACCCCAGCATATCATTGATTAGAGGATGATGGTGAATGTGTATCTATCTAGCTATTTCAATCGGTGGGCATCAACTTCGTGATTATGAGCATCATTTTGATGATCGAACTTCTGCGTATCGGATTCACATTTATCTTCAAGTTGGGAGGTTGGATGCGCACATTTCGCAGGCGAGAGTCCATCTCCTGAGGATCTATTCTCGTATTTTAATACATCGCCCAGAGCATGAAGATGGGCTTAATGATCGTCCGGCTCGCAAATCGGCTTTGCGAGCATCACCATTGCCTAGAATTAGAACGAAGCTAGTTTAATAACTTTGTGGTGGAGGTTCAGAAAGCTCAGGATGACCCTCCTTCGTTTCGGGGAGGCAGGAGGATGAGGTCGCCCCTGAACCTCAAAAACTCGATCTCGTCCCCTGCTCCCGCCTTCAGAGGGCCGGGCCTGGATGCGGAGACGGTCCTGTAGCTTTCGGGGTCCAGAACCTCCAGAACGTCCCGGTCCCCTGCCACCACCACCGCCATCTCGGCAGAGGATCGGTTTCCTACGACGAGCACCTCTTCGGCATCTTCTTCTGAGAGATATACAGTATTCCCTTCGTGGAGAGAGATGCAGGCGGTCCTCTTCCCCTCAAACCCTCTGACCTCCAGAAAGGCGCCTTTTGCCCTGATCAGGTCGCCGGATTTGAGCCTCGGAAGCCTGACGAGGATGCTGGTTCGATAGACGTTCTTTCCGTCCTTCATCCCCACCAGCTTGTAAGATTCCTGAGTGCTTCCCCCAAAACGCTCCTGGATCGCTCTCGCGATCAATCTCCCCTGCTGGGTCGATCCCACCACCAGGTTGATCCCGCCTTTGACGTCTTTACTCTCCTGGATGAAGGAGAGCCGGTCGCCCCTCAATAGGCAGCTTTCGGTCTGGGCCTCGGCAATCTTTCGGCTCTCTTCCAGCTCCTCAGAAGCTGGCGCTCTCGCCGATCCCCTCACCTGGACGATCGCCTCGTAGTAATTTCCCGCCATCCTGCTGCACCTCTCGCAGGTAGCTCGCCGGACGACCGCCGCTACGATGCATTTCTCTTCGGCCCGAAGTTCACCAAAAGTTCCGGCTAGGTGGACAGCCACCAGGTACTGGGTGGCTCTCCTCTTCTCCACCGAGAGGTCGACCTCGGGATCTTTTAGGTCTTTGTGGAGACCGATCGCTTCTGCCACGGCGTCGGAGATCAGATCCTCCACAGGAACCTGGGAGTCCTGCCACCGCCCCCTGACCAGATGCGAGCCGCAGACGGGACACAAAGTCACCTCGACGCGGTCCGGACATTCGAGGAGGGTTGCCATCTCCAACCGGCACTGGTCGCAGAGGCCGAGGGAGGAAGGCTCGCCGCACTTTGGGCAGACGCTCACAAGCGTCACATTCGCACCATCTGGGCGCAGGGAACTCCGTCGATTCTGAGGATGTTCTCGCCGTCGATGCAGCTGGTCTCGATGGCGCAGGCGATCGCTCTCTCGCCCACCATGTTGGCTATCGTGGCCCCGGCAAGGGCTTTTGCCACCTCTTGGGCGGTGGCCTCCTCCTCGCCAAAAAAGGCGGCCTCCACCGAGAGGCAGAGCTCGCCCTCGTCGAAAGTCTTTCCGAGAAGCTCGTGGTCGCAGACCGCCACCATCACCTCTCCGCTGACTTTGTGGGTCTTAAGGTACATAATCTCTGATCTGTCGTCGTGCATCTTATCACATCATGGAAGCTTCAAAAAGCCGGGTCTCGGCTCGAATATGTCGCCGTTTCTTCTAAGCCTCTGTATCATCTCTTCGGCTTTATGTCTGTCCATCCCAAGCTCGGCCTCGGCCCGGTCGAGGACGACCTCCAAGGGGGCTGGACCCTGGTGCAATGAGCTCACCTCTTTGATCAGGTCGATCATCAACCTGGTTTTGTCCCTGGAGCTCTTGCTCATCCCCACCGCCAGAACGTCGGCGTCGAGAAGGCCAGTCTCTGGGTCGACCCCCACCTGGCGCAGGCACGCCTCGACGATCCTGATCACCCGTTCGGCGTCTCCCATGGTGATATCTTCGCTGAGCCGAAGCTTTGCGCTCGACTCGCTTAGCCTGAAGAGGGCCTCAAGCTGCCTTGCCGTCACAGGGACGGGCTTGTTTGAGTCCTGGCCCTGCTTTCTCAGGTTGACGTAGTAGCTTTCGAGCCTCTCTCTCGCCTCGTCTGAGAGAACTGGAAAGACGTTCTTTCTCGCGTAGGCTATGTACTTTCGAAGGACTTCAGGCTCGATGGCGGGGCGGATCACATCCATCACCGCCTCCAGCTCCTCTTTGGAATAGCCGCCCCTCGAGGAGATCTCGCCGGCGTAGGTGGTCTGGCCGATGTGGTGGGCAATTTTGGTGTCGCGGGCGTCGCTCGGCTCGTCGGTAAGAACGAAGATCAGGTCGAACCTGGACATGAGGGCTGGCGAGAGGTTGATCTGCTGGGCTATCCCCTCGAACTTGTCGAAACGACCGAACTTGGGGTTGGCGGCGGCCAGGAGAGAGCAGCGGGACTTGAGGGTCGCCATCACACCGGCCTTGGCGACGCTTATCGTCTGCTGCTCCATCGCCTCGTGGAGGGCGGACCGGTCCTCGCTTCTCATCTTGTCCATCTCGTCGATGCAGGCGATCCCCTTGTCGGCCAAGACCAGGGCCCCTGCCTCGATCGTCCACCGGCCGTCGCCGAGCTCGTCCTTGACGGCGGCGGCGGTGAGGCCCGCCGAGGTCGAGCTCTTGCCCGAGGCATAGATGCCTCTTGGGGAGAGCTTGGAGATGTATCTGAGAAGCTGGCTTTTTGCGATGCCGGGGTCGCCGACGAGAAGGATGTGGATGTCGCCCCTGATCCTGGTACCGTCGGGCAGGCCCTTGGAGACGCCGGAGAATAGTTGGAGGGCGAGGGCCTCCTTCACCTCGTCGTAGCCGTAGATGGAGGGAGCGATCGATCTTTTGATGTTGTCGTAGACCATGGGGTCATTCGCGAGATCCCTTATCTGCTTCTCGTCTTCTGGCTTGATATCGATCTCCTCGAACTCTTGCTCCATCATCTCGATGGAGTTGCCCTCGAGGTACAGGTCGAAGTAGGTGCTCTTCCCGGTCTGGGTCGTTCGCTGGTAGGACCGCAGAGCGCCGCTGATCACGACCCGGTCCCCAGGGTAGATTATCCCGGTCAGGTCGTCTTCCAGCTGGACGTCCAGGGTCTGGGGCTGCTCGCCTCCGCGAAGCTCCTCGGGGAACTCCTGGACCCGGACGTTCTGGGCGTCGACGAACCTGGACTTGTCCAAAAGGAGCTTGAAGGGGCCCCGCCGGTCGCAGGCCTCGTTGGGGCAGTCGTAGGGCTCCTGGAACTTGGATGTGGTCTGCTCCTTGTAGAAGAGGTGGCCGCACCTCTGGCACTCGAAGGCCGCCGAGATCACCTTCGGCCGGACCTCGGTCACGGTCCTGACCAGACCCTCGAGGGCGATGAGCCAGCCGATGTGGTCGCTTCGTAGCTCGCTTGTCTTGTAACGGCGGGGAAGGCCAACGATCCGAAAGTGGGCCTTCTCCAGGAGGACATCGATGGGCAGGTCGATCTCCATGAGGGCGGTCTCGGCCGCCTCCAGGAGCGGTCCGGGCTTTTCGAGAAGCTCGTCGGCGAACTCCGGGTCGTACCTATCGATGTCCGGGAATTTGATGGCAAGGCTTCGGCGGAGGGGGTAGGAGTCGGCAAGCTCGAGAAGCTCGTCCCAGTACCTGCTCCTTATGAACTCCTCCCACTTCGCTACGGGATCTTCGACCATGGCAGAGGAGGGTTAAGGCGGGGTATTGTTCTAAAGCTTATCGATGTCCTGGAGAACTGGGGGCGGGCGGCGCGGTGGGTGCTGGGGCAAGGGGAGATGCGATCGATTGAGATGCTTTTTCGATCAGATCAATTTCGGGGCTGATAAAATCGCGAAGAGCTTACTTTTTGGTCTCCTCCAACAACGACCTCAACTCCGCAACGTTGGATTTGATCTCGTCTTCCAGAGCCTCGATCTCATCGAGGATGACCTTGGGCTTCTCGTACTCGACCTCTTCGTACTCGATCACCTTGTATCTCGAAATCGAGAGGTCGTAGCCGTTCTCCTTGATCTCGGCGAAGGGGACGAAGAAGCATTTTCCGTGCCGGTCGGCGGGCGTCTCATCGCGCCGTTTTTTGAACCGCTCGACGACGTCGGGGATGTCGCCCTTGCCGTCGATGAAGTTCCTCTTCTCGTCGAGGGAGTAGCCGTCGGCGGTCATGTCGTAGAACCAGACCCGGTCGGTCTTTCCGCCTTTGGTGAAGACGATCACTGCCGTTGAAACTCCAGCGTAGGGCCGAAAGACGCCGGAGGGCATCGAGACGATGGCTTCGAGCTGGCACCTTTCGAGGAGGAGCGTTCTCAGCTTCTTGTGGGCTTTCGAGCTTCCGAAGAGGACGCCGTCGGGGACGATGACGCCACATCTTCCGCCGATCTGAAGAAGGTTCATCATCCTCTCGACGAAGAGGATCTCGGTCTTGGTGGTGCCGACGGTCAGCCAGTCGTTTATGTCCTCCTTGTCGATGCTCCCCTTGAAAGGAGGATTCGCCAAGACCACCGTGTACCGATCGTGCTCAGAGAACCCCTTTGACAGGGTATCAACACGCTCTATCTTTGGAACCCTGATCCCATGGAGGATCATGTTCATGAGGGAGATCCTGACCATCGTCGAGTCGAAGTCGAAGCCGTAGAAGGTCTCGTTCCAGAGGAGGTCCCAGTGCTTCGGATCGGCGATCTTGTCGCCGACCAGGTTGTGAAACTCGCCCACGTCGTCCACCTTGATAGTCTCGGGGCTCGTGTACTTCCGAAGTATGTGCTCGTAGGCGTTGACGAGAAAGCCCGCCGTCCCGCAAGCTGGATCGCACACCTTGTCGCCGATGTCGGGGTCGACGAGATCGACGATCATCCTGATGATGTGCCTTGGCGTTCTGAACTGGCCGCTCTTGCCTGCGGTCTTGAGCTCGCTCAGTAAGTACTCGTAGATGTCGCCCTGGGTGTCATCGTGGCGGGCTGCGATGTTGAGGTCGTCTATGATCGAGACCGCCTCTTGAAGGAGGGTGGGCTTGGGGATGATGAAGGCGGCGTCTTTCATCTGCGAAGAGAAGCTGGTCTTCTCGCCATTGTGGATCTCCTTGATGAATGGGAAGACGACGTCTCTCACGTGGGGGAGCATCTGAGATGCTGAAAGGTGCTTCCAGTTTGACCACCTGCAATCTTCGTGACCCTCGAAGACCGATTTGTAAGGCGACCCCTTCGCCTGGGCCCTCCTCTCCTCGGCGACGTCCATGTCCTCCAGCCTCTTCATGAAGATGAGGTAAGACATCTGCTCGATCGACGATAAGGGGTTTGAGAGGCCGCCGCTCCAGAATTTGTCCCAAAGGGTGTCTATTTTGGATTTCAATTCAGATGAAAGTCTCAGAGATGTCTACCCCCAACGATTTTACTATTATGAAGTTCAAAATAAAGATGAGAATAAATCATTTTGAGTCACCTCAGATAATTTAATATATTTTCCATATAAGATAGCGTCATAATTTTGTGTTATGAAAGCGGAATAGGCAATAGCAAGAGAAATTGCCAATATACCATCTGATTTGTTTAAGTCCCTCTTTGCATTTTTTTCAAGGCCAATATGTCTAATATTGGGATAACTGTTGGCAAATTCGTAGTAATCTTTAAGCGAATTTCTGGCCGATTCAGAAGGAAATAATGTTTTAGAGTGATCCAATGCTTGCCCTAGAGTATTTTTTTGCGTTATATCATATAGGAAATGTTCAATTAATTTTATCGAATTATTTATACAATTATGCTCTTCAAAGGGCGACTCAATCTGTCTCAAATGATTCTCTAATATTTTAATTGAATCTATTTTAGATCTACCTGAAAAACTCGCTAAGTATTTAATATAATCTAATTGTGTAGAAAGGAGGCCTTCTAGTGTTAGAGTCAATTTGCAGGGATCACAAATTCGATATCTAACATTATATTTTAGCAAAAAATTTTTCAGGTAACTTTTGTATTCCTCTGCTAATATATCATTATACTCCAAAAGGGAATCATAATATCCCTCAACAATAGTTATTACCTCAACCTCTGTGGAAGGAGGTGGAACTTCATAAAACTCATTTTTTGCACGTTCGATATCATTAGCCGCACCGACTAGGTCCCAATAGTAATCTGTTTTCTCTTGGATTTCTTCTTTTGTTCCAACTTCCTTAAAGAATGCATCTTTCTGTTTTTCCAGATATGTATTTAACAATACACAATATAAATCATCTATAGCATTTTCAGATTCTTCTAGCCTTGGCCAGATCTCATTATTCATGATTTGCCAATTATATAAAATGAAGATGCTCATGCAACGAGTTCTCCTTTGAAGGCTTTCTGCATCAGGGCGTTGAAGAGGTCGTCGAGTTCCTGGTTTGATCTGACCTGGCTCTGTTTTATGGCTTCAATTTTTTCGACGATTTGGGTGAATTGCATCTGAAGTGACAGAGGAGGAACAGGAATACTTAAAGTAGATAGTTGGCCCATGCTAATTCGGCTTCGGGTTTGGCCATGAATCATGTTCGTGGCCATAATCAAAGTAGCTGGGATATTTAATAAACTACATATATACTCAGGCAAAACTGCGCGTTTTTTGGGCCTACATTGAATGCAATCCGCTTTGTTAACTGCTATTTCAACATATTTTGGAATTATGCAGGCCCTAAGATTCGGATTACCCATTGTTCCAATTATAACATCTCCTGTAGCACATTTATGTTTTTTTATTTTTGTAAAATGCTCTTCAGATATGTAGGCTTTGTCTTCATCTAAAAACTTGGATACTCCTATGTTTTGCAGTCTGATGACCCTGATTCCCTCATCGGTGTAGTGTTCTGTTTTTAAATTAGATCCGAATGGGCCATCACTAAATTTCTCCGATATATTTTTTATTTTTTCATATTTCCACCCCATCGGATTCGTCACCGGGTCCCCGAACATCTCCAGAAAGACGCTCTGTAGCAGCCGGTCGGCGAGTTCGTCCGCCTGGGCTCGAAGCCGCTTCGTCTCTTCGGCCTTCTCCAAAATCGCCACGATTCGGCGCTGGGTTTCGAGTGGGGGGAGGGGGATTCTTAGTTTTCTCACATGACCGAGGTTTATCCTTGGTCGTGTTGCTCCTCTTATGTTAACATCAAATTGCCTCGATACAACGTCAGAATTAATTGCACAGAGAAGATATTTCTTTAATATACGTTTTTCATCTGGCCTAATTCGTATAACATCTGCAACGATTATCCCCCAGTCAAGATCATCAGGCACAAGACATGCTTTACCTAAAGGGTCCCCCAGTTTTGTAATAACAATATCGCTCTTTGAGAAACTGTGCCTCTTAAGTTGTGCAGCCTTCTCCTGTGTTACGAATCGAATTTCTTTTTTGATGAAGGCATCTCTTTGAATATTTTGTAAGCGAATTATTGGAATTCCCTCGTCCACGTATTCAGAAGCTTTTAAATTTGATCCAAATGGCCCGTCTACGATATCTGCTTTGGGCTTTAAGACTAGTTCGCCTAAAGTCGTCCATTCCCACCCTTCAGGCAGATCTCTCTCCATCTCTCAAGCCTCCGCGAACAGCTCCCGCTCAAGAGACGCGCAGATCCCTATAAACCCTTCCAGCTCGTCCTCGTCGAAGAGGGGCATCGGTGCGCCAGCCCTGAAGTTCGAGAAGGGAGGATCGAAGAGCTCGGCGTATTCGAAGTGTTTCTTCTTCGCAAAGACCGACTGGATCGCCCTTATGAAGTTGAGCTGGCCGGCGTTGTAATGCTTGTTGTTCGCCCGGATGTAATCCCTGAAGGCCTCGTCGATCCTCATCTCTGAGTCTGGAAACTCGTGGAGGCCGAAGGTGATCACCTTCCTCTCCTGGATCACGCCGTCCATGTCGATCACGATCGTCTCCCTCGGCTCCGGTGCCATGTACTTCATCAGATCGACGAGTTCGTCGAGGAGAAGCTGCGACTCCTCCAGATGGAACTTCTTAAACCCCTTGTCGTCCGCCTGATCCCGGAGCGCCTTTCTGTCCGCAAGGAAGAGAACCTTCTGAGCCCAATTAGCCTTCAAAAGGATGTCGATGATCGCCATCGCAATCCTCGTCTTCCCGGTCCCGGTAGCCATCACCACGAGGGCCTTTCGGTTGCCCCTTTGAATGTGCTCGATCACCCTCTTAGTGATCTCTATGCTCTTTGGCCGATCCACGATCCCGGTATCTATCCCGACGCCTGAGAGATCCTGAGCGTTCTCGACCTGGAACCTCAGACGCTCAAGGTCTTTCTGGGAGAAGAATCCCTTAACCTCTCTTGGGCCGTAACGTTCCCGATCCCAAAACCGGATCTCATACCCATTGGAGAGGAAGATAAAAACGTCCTTTCCGATCTGGGCCTTGATGTCGTCTGCATACTGCTCTGCCTGCTTCTGGCCAAGAATAGGATCTTTAGAGGTTCTTTTAGCTTCAACTATGGCGATCGGAGAGCCGTGGCTGTCGAGAAGAAGATAGTCTGCAAACCTGCTCTCGAAATCGTTTTTAAGCGTCTCGGTGACGTTCTTGTAGTCTTGAGCTTTGAAATCGGACTGTTTCGTATCCACTTCCAAGATAACTTTGGTTCTATCTTCGACCTGCCAACCCTGCTCTCTCAGGAGAACATCTATCATCCTCTTTCGAGTCTCGAACTCGGTTAGATTCATATTCGGGTTTTCAGCACGCCGCATTCATTTTTCGATACGGTCATATTCTACTTAAAGATAATCTCAGAACAACATCGATTTCGTTTGTTTTTTATCGAATGATCGGCAGCTTGATTCGGAGTGCTCTGCCGCCTGCTTGACTTTATGGCAAATTCTTCCACTAAACTTCTAATCTGGGCAAATCCACAGACCCTCAAAAAAATCGGCTCTTCGCTATTTCGTGTGGGTAAAGGCTAAAAGTTTATCATATCCTTTGA
>CAZNGI010000029.1:0-17895 GCA_964572505.1 uncultured Methanotrichaceae archaeon
GAAGGTCTCGAGCCGGGACCGCGAACCGAGGCCAATACCTTTAACTATCTTCGGGCTGGAGATAAAAGATGTGCGATCGATCCAGAAGACCGGTACAAAGGAGCTTGGCGGCAAGCTGGAACGAAGCAGGACGTCGGGTGCGAGATACGTCCTGTTGAGACCGGCAGGGTATCCTCTCAAGAGCGTTTTTCAGGATTATCCCGAGGTCGCCGACCCCCGTCTCTTCGAGCGTTACGCCCGCGAACAGTGGTACGGCGAGCTGGTGAAGCCCGGGTGTTACCTCTTCGACAGAAGGCTCTACCCCGATTTCGCCTTCAAGGTCATAAGGGCCCATCCTCACGTCTCTGTTGTGGGGTCCGACACCAAGATCGTGGTGGAGAGAAAGAAGACCGAGGCTGCCAAGATCAAGAGCGAGGTCAGCTTCGAGGACGTCGTCGGCCAGATGAAGGCGAGAAGGAAGATGAAGATCGTGGAGAAGTTCCTCTCCGAGCCCGAGCGTTTCGGCAAGTGGGCTCCGAGAAACATACTCTTCTACGGCCCTTCCGGCACAGGCAAGACGATGATGGCAAAGGCCCTCTCCGGCAAGACGAAGGTTCCCATGATCCCGATAAAGGCGACCACCCTCATAGGCGAGTTTGTGGGAGAGGGGTCGAGGCAGATCCATGGCCTTTACAAGAGGGCAGAGCAGATGGCTCCCTGTATAATTTTCATCGACGAGCTGGATGCCATAGCCCTAGACAGGAGGTACCAGGACCTCCGTGGCGACGTCTCGGAGGTGGTGAACGCCCTCCTCACGGAGATGGACGGGATCCACTCGAGAAAGGGGGTCTGCACCATCGCCGCCACCAACAAGATAGAGTTTCTCGACGACTCGATCAGGAGCAGGTTCGAGGAGGAGATCAGGTTCGGCCTCCCGAACGCCGAGGAGAGGCTCGTGATCCTGGAGAAGAACGTTGTTACCCTTCCAGCGGAGGTGGGCACGCTGAACCTGGTGGCCCTCTCAAGGCTCACCGAGGGCTTCTCCGGTCGGGACCTCGTGGAGAAGGTCTTGAAGGTGGCCCTTCACGGTGCCATCATCGACGAGGTCCGGGTGGAGCAGCGGCACCTCGAAGAGGCGGTGGCGAGAGCGAAGAAGGAGACGAGAGATCCGCCCGCGGAGATGTTCTCCTGAGGGCGCGAACCCTCACTTAATTCTCCTCCGCGTCCACGAAAACCCGATCGGAGTCGCCAGAGGAATTTCAGAGGAAAGGGCTTTTGTACAATTTAGATCAATACAGTTCAAAATGGCGATGTTATGTGGCGGGAGATTCTGGCTAAGTTCAAACGTTATCCGGCGCAGGAGAAGGTTGTAAGGCTGATTTTGGAGAGGGGGTTTCAGGTGAGCGAGCGCGGAAGGGTCGTCTCGGGAGGGATCGAGATACCCCACGCCCAGATCGCAAAGGAGCTGGACGTGGACAGAAGGGTGGTGGACACCACCGCCGCGGCGATCTTTGAGGACGAGGATCTCTGGAAGATCTTCAAGAACGTCCGGTCGATGACCTTCCTCGCGGAGGTGGCTCCCGTCATGGGCCTGGGCGTCATCGAGATAACCCCCGTGAACGCCTCTCAGACCGGCCTTCTCGGCGAGGTGGCGAGCGCCGTCGCAGAGTACGGCTTGTCCATAAGGCAGGCGGTCTCCGACGATCCTTTCTTCGTGGAGCAGCCGAAGCTCACGATCATAACCGAGGCGAAGATCCCCGGGGACCTGGTCCGTCTTCTCATGGATATCAACGGCGTGAGGAGGGTCACGGTCTACTAGCATTTATTGATTCTGTGGTGATGCTGAATGAAGATCGGTGTCTGCGGCGTATGTTGTGAAATATATGTCCTCGAAGGGTCAGGGGAAGGTGTCCCAACAGGGACATAGGATGCGTTCCCAGGGAAAACGAGTTCTGCAAAATAGCGACCTACGCCTTCAATAAAAACGTGAGACACTGCTTTGAGTGTCCCGAATTTTCCTGCGAGACGACGAAAACGGGGCCCATAAGCCGCGGCTTCTGTCAGTACATCTCAGGTTAGATCTCGACGACGATCCATCCCGCCCTCTTTTATCGAAGGCATCCCGCCCTTGCCTTCTCCCTTTTGCCCGAAAGCTCGAAGCCCAGCTTCTTCAACAGCTCGGGCGTTCTGCCCCGGCCGTGGATCAGAACCTCCACCAGGTCCGAGGGCTCGTCTATGTCTGAACCGCACCGGAAGGACTCGAAGACCCTGACCGAGAGATCCATGTCCTCTGCCTTCTGGAGGTGCTTTATAAAGCTCAAGCCATAGTAGCTGACCCTGAACTTAGGGTCCCTGATCAGGATGAGGTTTGTTCCGCCGCCTCTACCCGGAACGATCACCACGTCTCCGGGGGTCCTGACGAGCATCTCCAAATCGGAGATCCTCATCAGGGGAAGGTCCGCCATGGCGATTAGAAGGTCTCTGGGCCAGCCCTTCTTCTCCTCGGACTCGATCACCAGGTTCAGGGCAGGGTCCAGCTCTTGGGGGCATTCGAGGATCTCGATCCCAGGCCTGGATCTGAGGCGGTCGAAGATGCCACCATCCGGGAGCGGGTCTTTCAGCAGGATCGATAGGTCCCCCAATCCCGAGACAGCGTCTATCACGTCCTCCAGCATCGCGAGAGCGAGCTGGACTCTCTCCTCGGACGATAAAACCGATGATAACCTGCTCTTCGCGCAGTCGAGCTTGAAGGGTACGACAACTTTTATCGGCCGCATAATTGGTCGCTAAGATCGTCGATCTTTCTCCTGGAGGCGGTCCCTGATCACGTCCAGCTCCCTCGGTCTAAAGATCCTGCCCCCGGACTTTGGATATTCAAGACCCCTGACGACGACGACGGGAGTTCCGTCCTCACCCTCGCCCATGAGAAAGTTCGCCATCCCCGCGATCTCGTCGACGATCGCTTCGAGGGTTATCTCAAGCTCCCGGCCCTCCAAGTCGCGCTTTCCACGCCAGTCCCGGAGCGCAGCGATCCCGGACCAGCCGATGGCAACTCCCGCAACCCCGCAGCGAAAGGGCCTCCCGCAGGTGTCGGTGACGATGACGGCGCAGTCTTTTTCAAGCCCCCTCCTGATCAGGTCCGCACTGGCTCGGGGATCTTCTGGGAGAAGGAGAATACGGCCCTTGCCGACGTTGGACTGGTCTATGCCGGCGTTGACGCCTATGTGGCCGAACCTGGTCGCCACCAGGGGGAAAGGTCGTTCGATCAGAACGTCCTCGGACTCATCGAGGACCGCCTGGACGAATCTGGGATCTTTATCGAGCTCTCTAGCGATCTTCTGGGCCCGGATCGATGGAGGGGAGTACTCCTCGAGCCTCCTGAACCTTCCCTCCGACTTGGAGACGACGGTGGAGGCGACGCAGACGACGTCCCCGTCCCGAAGAGCGAAACGGTCCTCGATCATCGCTGCCAGGTCGTCCCCCTCTTTGATTGACGGGATGCCCCTCACCAGATGGCAGCTGACCGAGTCCATTAAAATCGGCTCCGGGGCGGCTCAAAGTTACTTGAACCGCTCCTCGTAAGGTTTTGTGCTCAGGTAGTACAATCTCGCATGTACCAGCAGGTCGAGAAGGTAGGAGTAGTTCTCGGCGACGATGGCAAGCCTATCGTCGCTTCTCTCCTCCCAGGGTAGGGAGTTGTAGCTCTCTGCGAAGCTCTTCCAAAAGCCCGCAGGGGTGAACTCCATCAGGTAGAGGTGCCGGTCCGTGAACTCGAGACCGATCTGTGGCTCCATATTAGACTAGCTCCCGTCAGGATGAGCCCTTCTTCTCCACGATCTCCGAGAAAGCGAGAGTTCCGCTGATCTTCTTGATCTTGGCCCTGACGATGTCGCCCTTCGCGGTCCCTGGAACGAAGATCATGAACTTGTCGACCCTGGCGATGCCGTCGCCCTTTCTGCCCACCGAATCGATCCGAAGCTCGTAGGTCTCGCCCTCTTCGATGACGTCCTTGGGCACGATCGTCTTCGTCTTCCTCTTTCTGACGGGCCGGTGAGCCCCGCAGGCCTCGCACTTCAGCATCAGCACCCTGTCGCTCCTGATCAGTTGTGTGTCGGGCCTGTGGCACTCGGAACAGATGACATACTCCTGGACGTAAGAGTCGATGTGACGTTCTAGGCTCTGCTCCGCGAACCTCCCCTGAAATACGGCGTGCTGACCCTCAATCTTGCCGGCAGTCCCCATTTCCTGGAGGATGAACTTCATCAGGTGGTCTGGATCCCGGTTCAGGGCGTCGGCGATGCTGACGAAGTTCTCAAGGACCGTGGTCTTCCCCTCGTAAAATATCTTGGGCGGGGGTATCACGAACCTATCTTCAGTGCCCTTGGAAGCGGGCAGTCTGCTCATGGCCCGCTCGAGCCCTTTCATGTAGTCTTCCATCAAAACACCGATTGACCTCGATTATTTGATAAGTTCGGCGCCCTTGTCGACCACGATGTAGACAGGCGTTGGCAGCTTTTGTCCCGCCCTCTTCAGGGCCTTCTTGGCGTGATCGACGTTCTGGGGCGTCGTGCTGACGGAGAATACCTTCTGGTCTGAGTCCACCCTCGCGGCGGAGCCGACGGCCTTTCCGAAGGCATGTCGCATCCCGCTGGATACACGATCTGCACCGGCTCCGGTAGCCTGCTTGTTCTCCCTGAGCACCTGGTGGGGGTAGACTCTCAGCTTAAGGTGGAAGTTGAGCCTGCCCAAGTAAGCCATAAGGTAACGGTTGGCGGTGATTCTCCCAGCCTCCAGAGCCGTGTGCCTGATCTGGCAGGGCTCCTTGACTATCAGGGTCAGAGTGACCGGAAATTCGGTGTTTAGGTTGCCCATGTCGTAGTGGACGACCTTGCTTCCTGGAACGCCTCCCATGTACTTCCTTCGGGTGTAGGGGCGCTCCAGTCTTCGGTACATGCTTGCTGGTTTACGTGTCAAAACTGAATTCCTCCAAAGTAATCTTGAGCCAGCCTAATATATCTATCAGGTTTATAAGCGTTGGGGGAGGGACGATAGGCCCGGGGATCGGACCCTCTGCGAATCCCGGAAGTTCGAGGTTTACGTCGTCGTAGGGGTCGAGGACGATATCTCTCCTGCCAGGGAGACCTCCATCAGGGCTTTTGCCTCCTTGACGGAAGGCGTGTTGGCGAGGGCCCACATCAGCTTTACGAGGGTGACCTCTGGGAGCGCGTCCCCGCCCTCGATCCCCCCAGCAGCCAGCATATCCCTTCCGGTGTCGTAGACCCTATCGCAGATCCTGCCCCGGATGCACTGGGAGGTTATCACCACAGGGATTCCCGCATCGGTGGCGGCCCCTATCGTCTTCACCCAGTCGGAGGCGACGTGGCCAAGGCCCGTCCCCTCGAGGACGATCCCCTTATACCCGGAGTTTATGTAATGCTCGAATATCTCGGATTTCGCTCCGGGGAAGTACTTGATCAGGGCGCATTTCGGCTCCAGCTTGTTTTTCACCTCAAGCTCGACCTCGCCCCTCTTGCGGTAATCTCCCAAAATCTCGATATTTCTGGATAGATAGTCGACCTTGGCGATCGGGTGCTGGTTTATGCTTCTGAAGGCGTCTCTTCTGGAGGTGTGCATCTTTCGGACCCTGGTTCCCCGGTGGACGAGACAGAAGTCGTCGCTGGTGGACCCGTGCATCAAAACGGTCACCTCTGCGATATCGCTAGTCGCAACGGTGGCAGCACAGATGGCGTTCATGGCGGCGTCGCTGCTGGGTCGATCGGAGCTTCGCTGGGAGCCGACGACGACGATGGGTACCGGCGTTTTGACCATAAAGGAGAGGGCGGCTGCGGTGTAGGTCATGGTGTCGGTTCCGTGGGTTACGATCACGCCGTCGGCTCCCTTCTCTATCTCGGTGCCGACGGCTCCGGCCAGCTCTTGCCAGTACTCGGCCTTCATGTTCTCGCTGAGGATGTTGTAGATCACCTTCCCCTCGTAGTTGGCGATCTCCTCCAGCTCCGGGATCGAGGATATTATGTCCTCAGCCGAGAACTGGCTCGTCACAGCCCCGGTCCTGTAGTCCACCTTGCTTGCGATCGTCCCGCCGGTGGAGAGGATCGAGACCTTCGGAAGTCCATCCCGGCGTTTCAGGGGTGGAGGCGGCGGAACCTTCAGAGCCTTTCCCTTAGCCACCAGATTCACTGTGGAGCGTTCCTTGTCGAAACCGGCGTTGTAGCCGCTGTCCATCTTTATGACCACGTGGCCACTCACCGAGGGCATCAGAACGCCCTCGCGCCGAACGCCGTCTTTTGTGACCGCTATTCTGTCCCCCAGTTCCAGCATGATCGTATCAGCTCCTGCCTTCTTATCGGCAGGATGTGATTCCTGGGGATGAAAAACGTTGCCCTCAAAGAACGCTGACCAAGCGGTACTATGCGACGAAAAAAGCAGATCTGAAAACCAGAGAACGAAAACCGATTAATACGAGCCCGATCGAAGGTGCTCACGGGTGCAGCAAACATGATTTACTTCGTCACCGGAAACTGGGGCAAGTTCGAGGAGGCCCGGGGGATCCTCGGGGACGTCGAGCAGAGAAACATCGGGTACACCGAGATTCAGGCCGATTCCCTCGAGGAGGTGGCCGTATTCGGCATGAGGGAGGTTTCAGAGAAGGTGGACGGTCCCGTGATGATCGAGGATGCGGGCCTTTTCATCGAGACCCTGCAGGGTTTTCCCGGAGTCTACTCTGCCTACGTCTTCGATACGATCGGAAACGAGGGGATTCTGCGGCTTCTGGATGGTGTCGAAGACCGGAGGGCCGTCTTCAGATCGGTTCTGGGATACGCGGAGCCAGGGATGGAGCCGATCCTCTTCAAGGGAGAGCTATGGGGCAAGATCGCCCACGAGCCCCGAGGGTCCGGGGGCTTCGGGTACGACCCCATCTTCGAGGTGGAGGGAAAGACGATCGCTGAGATGGACCTTGAGGAGAAGAACAGGATCTCCCACCGAGGGGCCTCGATCCGCGCTCTGAAAAGCTGGCTATCGTCCAGGTAGAGCTGCCCTGATCAGCACTTTTTTCTCTTCTGAAGGACGCATTTGGGCAGCATCCTGCTGTCGATCACCTTTACCCTTGGGGCCTGGACCGCGGAGATGTAGAGGGTCCTTTCCTCTACATTGATCTTGACGTCCATCGGCTTTGGGGGGCTGAGCCTCACCGGGAGGAGGATCGGCCCCTCGCAGGTGGTGCATATCCTTAGCTCCGAGAAGCTGTTTTTTATGTGCTCTTTCATCTCGAGGGATATCTCCGGGTCCGGTCGGGGATCTTTTTTGGCGGATTTGGCGGGCATCGTCTGGGAGATCTCCCCGCCCCTAGAAATAGTATATCTTTTATACGCCCCGGTGGTGAGCCTATACCCGTGGCCAGGAGGAAGAAGGGATACTACAGGGCAAGGGACCTTGCGAGGCAGAGGATCGAGAGGCTCTTTCTGCTCGCCGAGGAGGAGCACCTCCTCCACCCCGAGAGGAGCGATCGGTACGTCGCCCTGGCGAGGAAGATGGGGATGAGGATGAGGGTCAGGATCCCTCGCCGCCTGAAGAGGCGTATCTGCAAGGGATGCAGGTGCTACCTCTCCCCCGAGAGGACGCGGGTAAGGCTGCGGGACGGGGTTCTGACGGTGACATGCACCGAGTGCGGGGAGCAGATGAGGTATCCTTACCGAAGGTCCCGGTGACTTCGAAAAGCCACTTTTCGCTTCATCTTCAACAGTTTCGTCCCCGAAAAGGGAACTTATAACTAGGTTTGGCCCTCTTGTTTTTTATGGAGGGTTTTTGGCGGTGCAAAGGGTCGGAGAGGGCGGATCGGGCTTCGGTCGCGCCGCCGAATTTTTGAGATCTGGAGACGATTTCAAGGAGGCCGTTTCGGGTCCCGAATCAGTAAAAGAAAGGCTGAGGTCCGAGCTTGGGAAGGGGTCAGCCCCCCACCAGGTTCGGTGGAGGGCGGCCCGGGCCCTGGGGGAGATGAGAGATCCGGGTTCGGTCTCCCTTCTCGCCCATGCCCTGACTGACGAGAGCCCCGTGGTCCGGTGGGAGGCGGCTCTCGCCCTCGGCGAGATCGGCGGCCGTCGGGCGGTCGAGGCGCTCTTGGCAGCCCTCGACGACGAGAGCCGCCAGGTCCGGAAGAGGGCGGCGAAAGCTCTGATCGCCCACGTTGGGGTTCCGGGGCCCGATCCCGAGAACCTGGACCGTCTGATGAAGCTTATTTCCTCCGGGGACGACCGGGTGGTTGAATCTCTCGTCAAAATGGGGCCGGTCGCCGAGAGGGGTCTGATCGAAAGGCTGGATGACGACTCCTTCTTCGTCAGAAGGGAAGCGGCCCTGGTCCTGGCCCGCCGCATCAGAATCGAGATGGAGGCGTCCTTTGGGATAGGTGGCAAATGCTGGGATCCGACGAAGATCGCCTCCCTTTATCGGTTCAGAACCAGGGTCGACGGGATGGGGCTCGTAAGAAGGGTCGAGTATTCCGGGTTTGGCGAGATCTCGGGCGCGATCCTGGGTGAGGGAAAAATCGTCTTCTCTTCCCTCTTCGATTCCGAAGTTTCTGCACGAAATGAGCAGGACCAAGGCGCGATCGGCTTAGAAGATCTCCTCGGCTCGAAGATCGGCCGGATGGAACGGGCGGGCAGAACCCTGATCATCTCCGCCGAGGTGGGGCTCCTCGCCATCAAGCTCGGCCTTGGGCCGGAAGACGGTGAGAAGCTCCAAGTCGAGGCGGTGATGCAGGATCGGCTCGGCCGACTTCAAGAATATCTCGGCATTCAGAGCCTCATTCCAAGGCCCTTCGCCCCAGATGGGGACGGATACCTCTTCAGGCTGCACCTTTCCGACCTGCCCGGAGAAGTGCGAGAGGATCTGAACCTTTTGACAGACCCCTGGGCGATCTGCTACTCGCCGCCCCAGGGCTACTTCACCTACCTGAACGATCCCGGCCTCTCTTCAGATTCCGTATCAGAAGGCATATCAAGATGCGCCCACGATCTCGCGGTTCTGGCCCGAAGCGGGCTTCTTCACGACGCTCTGATCTCCCTATTCCACAACCGCGAGCAGATCGGCCGGAGAGGGGATCGTGGCGTCTACCGCTGGTGGTCCAAGATCCCGGGAAGGCTCGACCGGTGGCTTGAATCTTGCCGATACCCCAACCTCAGGCTCTCGGGGATCGCGGACTATGAGCACCTCCATCAATTCGGCGAGATCTCGCCCCGGGTGCTACAGCACCTCATCGGCGACCAGCTTCTGAGCATCAGCCTGGTCCTTGCAAGCCACTTCCGAAATTCGGGCGGGTTCGATGACGGTGCTGTGAGCGAGGGCCTCCGGTCTGCCTTCGAGGCGTACCGCCAGGCCTTCGTCTCTGCCAAATCCTCATCCCGTTCATTTTCCCGCTCCAAAACGCCTCTGGATGGTCTCATTGACTGGGACCTTCTCGCATCGAGGATGAGAGAGGAGATGGAGGGGGACAGGTACATGACGGGCCTGGTCAGGGGCGCGGGGCCGGAGGGCTCGGACCTGGCGGTTGAAAACGGCCCTCACCTCGGCCTCTTCGGGGGCTATTTTCCCCTACCCGAGCTCGTCAGGGCGATCCACCTTGCGACGACCTTCGCGATTCTGGAGGGGTTTGGTTGAGCCTCAGCAAGCGGCTGAGGTGAGGGTCGCGAGGGCGTCGTCTACGGTGCCGGTGAGGTTCGGCTCGCGTGAACGATGGCGATGGGCAACGCCCAAATCTTTTTAATATATTGAGATAAAGAATGTAAAAAGCTGATCTCTCAGAGGTGGAATATGGGACCCTTGTCTTGCTGGCATCTGCCGTGCATCTTCATGTCTTCGATTGGGATACTGGACCAGCCCGGTTACTGGCCACCCGAATACATTCTGGCATCCAGAGTCTTCCTGGTGCTGTTGACGTCCTTCCTCGGATTCAAGGCGCTTTTCTGGCCTTTCAGGTTCGTCGAAGACGAGTAGGATCTTCAAAAGGGCGGCTCCCTTGGTCCTCCAAGCCCTGCCGCAAGGTGGCGATCCGGGTCAGGTCCGGGTCAGATTTGTCCTCTGGAATGCGACTTCATCAGATCGGGGGGGCGAGGTCTCGGCCTAGGAGATCTGCCGGGAGTTCGGTCTGAGACCCGCCGAGGTGCAAAACCAGTTCGCTCTTTTGAGGCGCTGCCAGCTTGTCAAGGGGAAGAGGGTGGACGAGGGGATGTGCGTCGCCACAATTTGAGTGAATCTAATGACGGGAGCTTTAATCGGATTCAGGGCAGAAATCTTCTTGCTCATCGATCCAAAATAATCTGCTGCTTGTTGATCAGTTGGTGTTATTCAACAAAGCATCCCAAAACCAATTCGGCTTACTGAGCCGCCCCAAGCATCCCGTTTACCCTCTACCCCTCGGCACTAGACACTTCGGCCCGTCGCCGATCAGGTCCTCACGGGCGGCGATCCGGAGGACCTCCCGGACGAGCACCCAGTTCCTTTTGTCCCGGTAGTGGAGGAGCGCCCGCTGGATCTCCTTCTCGCGCCCCCTGGGGACGTGGACCGGCTTTCCGGAGAAGGGGTCGGTGCCCGAATGGTACATGCAGGTCGAGACGGTCATGGGGGTCGGGGTGAAGTCCTGGACCTGCTCGGAGTAGAGGCGGTTGTCGCGGATGTACTCGGCCAGCTCCACCATGTCTTTTATTTCGCAGCCCGGATGGCCGGAGATGAAGTAGGGGACGAGGTACTGCTCTTTTCCCTCCTCCCGGCTGAGGGATTTGAACCTCTGTCTGAACTCCTCCAGGACGGCCTTTGAGGGCTTGTGCATAACTTCGAGGACCCGATCGGAGACGTGCTCGGGCGCCACCTTCAGGTGGCCCGATACGTGGTGGCGGGTGAGCTGATCGAGGTATTCTATGCCCGCTGGGGACTGGTCTGCCAGGATCAGGTCGTGCCTGATCCCGGAGCTGACGAAGACTCGCTTGACACCGGGGATCTCCCGGAGGCGGCGGAGGAGCTCGACCTGACGGCTGTGGTCCGCCTCCAGGCTCGGACAATCCGGACTGCAGAGCTTGTCGGCGCAGGCGCCGCAAGTCCGCCACCGGCTGCAGAACATGCCGTACATGTTGGCGGTGGGGCCGCCCACGTCCTGGATGACGCCCGCAAAGCCGGGCATCTTGGTCAAACGTTCAGCCTCCCTCACCAGAGACTCGATGCTCCTGCTCTGGATGATCCTCCCCTGGTGGTGGGTGAGGGCGCAGAAAGAGCACGATCCGAAGCAACCCCTGTGGGAGGTTATCGAGAACCTCACCGGCTCCAGGGCCGGTATCTCCTCCCTGTAAGACGGGTGGGCGTCCCTCGAATAGGGAAGCTCGTAGACGTGGTCCAGCTCCTCAGTCGTCAGGGGGAGCGCGGGCGGGTTCTGGATGACGACGGTCTTGGGGTGGGGCTGGGCGACTCTTCTTCCCCTGAAGGGGTCCTGCTCGCCATAGTGGAGGCGGAAGGCCTCAGCGTACCTTCTCTTATCCTTCGCCACCTCCCCGAAGGGTGGGATCTCGACGAACCCCTGGTGGTCTGTTGCCCTCCACTCCCGCACCTCCATCTTGACGGCGGTCCCAGGAACGTCCCTGATGTCCCAGACCTCCTCGCCCCCCACCAGGCGGCGGGCGACCTCCAAGATCGGCCTCTCACCCATCCCGAAGACGACGAGATCCGAAGGAGCGTCCGCCAGGATCGACTGTCTGACCGAATCCGACCAGAAGTCGTAATGGGCGAACCTCCGGAGGCTAGCCTCGATCCCGCCGAGGACGAGAGGGACGTTCGGAAAGAGGGCGTGAACCTTGTTGGCGTAGACGATGGCGGCCCTGTCGGGCCGGAGGATGCGGCCGCCGGGAGAGTAGACGTCCCGCCTCCGCCTCTTCAGGTTCGGCGAGTAATTGTTCACCATGGAGTCGACGTTCCCGGAGGCCACACCGAAAAAGAGCCGGGGCTCTCCGAGGGCACGAAAGTCCTCGTCGCGCCTCCAGTCGGGCTGGGCGATGATCCCGACGGCGTATCCCGCACCCTCTAGGACCCGGCCGATGAGGCCGACCCCGAAGGAGGGGTGGTCGACGTACCCGTCCCCCGAAACCAGGATCACGTCGAACCGGTTGACTCCATCGCGCTTCGCCTCATCCATCGATATGGGGAGAGGCGGCGAGTCCCTCTTCCTCCCCCTTGCCTTTTTTCTCTTGTTCCTGCTCATCTACAGCCTCTCTTTGAGGAAGGGAAGGAGAAGCCCAGACCTCTCGTCGATGCACCTTCGGACTTCGAGCCCCAGAAACTCAAAAACCACCGCCTCGACGACCAGGTACGTCGTTGCCTTCTCCCTGAGGCAGCCCGTCAAGGCTCTGTCGCTGTGCCCCGCCGAGGCGTGGATGTGGACCGTCGGCTCGCCCCCGTCCCCGGGGTAGATTGTAGCAACGCCGAAAGTCTCCCACGCGCCCTCCAGTTTCTCTACGAATGGCGGCCCCGGCGGTATCGTCGGCTCCTGGGGGCCAGTGATGAGCCGCCCCTCCTTAAGGGCTCCGAGAAAATGGATCATGCCAGCAGCGACACCCTTCTTTGCCACGAACCGCTGGATCGACTCGATCAGATCTTCGCCATCCTCCAGCCTGATCACGAAAACCCTGCCGAGCCATCCTTCTGAGTACTGCATGAGATCTCCTATGAGAGAACGATCATAATAAAACCTTGACCCAAACCTTGACACTGACCGAAGCGGGCGCGACGGCCATAGATCGATCGACACCGTCAATTTATCCACACCGCCGATCTATCGACACTGTTATCTACTTGGAAGCGATTTTCAGCCGGTAAGCCCCGGACTTATCCGGGACCGTTGAACAAAGATGTGGGGGATTTGTACGAAAAGAATTTCGTCAGCACTGTTGATATCTCTCTTCGGCGCCATCGCCATATTCGTTATCGGTGCAGGCGCCATAGTGATAAACGAGGTGGAGCTTAATCCGCCCGGAAACGCCAACAAATGGGTCGAGCTTTACAACGACGGCGAAGAGGACGTCGATCTTTCCGACTGGGTCGTCACCATCGTCAACCTGCCCTGGAATGGGCCCATAGCGATCCCGGAGGGGACGGTCATCCCGGCAAGGGGCTTCTACCTCGCCGAGGGCGCCGAGCAGTGGGGCCAGGACTACAACGGCACAGTGACCCTGGAGGATGCCGCAGGCGTCAAGGTCGACGAGACCCATCTCATGACCGATGACAGCGACAGCGACTTCACTTACGGCCGCTACCCCGACGGCCTGGACACCGACCAGAGGTCCGACTGGAAGCTCATGAAGGCCACTCCCGAGGCCGAAAACGCCCTCAGCATGAAGGCTGTATTTAGATAACGTTGACCGAATAAAAATGAGATTCGGTGGACGGACCTGGATCCTTCGCTCAGAGAGCGACCTTCCAGGCCTATCTCACATTTTTAGTCTTTGGGACGAAGTACCCTGTAGTACCACCCAATGACCACCATATACCTTAACCTGGTAAATTTTCCGTATCGTGAAAGGACCCATACCCAGGTCAGGAAGGCGATAAGGAGCTGCTACATCTCGATTACAGACTCTATCGATTGCATATCGGTCGATCATTCACCGTTTTTATCAAATTTGCGAGAAGGACGGGCAGGTCACGATCCTGGAGATAACGACCATCGACAGGACGCACAAGCTCTACAAGCGTCTCGAGGAGTGAGCCGACGTTCTTCTTCCTCGGCGTGCACCTTTCAGGATGCGAAGATCCCGTCACATAAAGAATATCTTTTTACGCCATGAGATATCCTCTACCAAAAGAGGAACAATCTCCATGATCACAAGGCAGATCCTGCTGGCAGCGTTGATCCTGTACCTCGCCATCGGCTTTGGGCAGGCGAACCTGACCATCTCTCATCAGGTCTGTCCCGACCAGATCTGGCCGACGAATTCGGGAAAAGAGCCCACCGTCGGAAGGGTGACCCTGACGGTGGCTGGAGAGAGCTTGCCCAAGACGATGCCCCTGGATGCGGTCCTGGCGATAGATAGCTCCGCCAGCATGACGGAGAACGACCCCACGAACAGGAGGCTCGATGCCGCCAGGGGCTTTGTCATGAAGATGAATCCAGCCAGGGACAGGGTGGGCCTCGTCAGCTGGGACGAGGGGATCGACTTTTCCATGCCCCCAACGGAGAACTTCGCCCAGGTTCTGGAGGCGATCGGGAGGGTGGACAGCGATAAGGGGACGAACCTGGACCACGGGCTCAAAGAGGCGATCGACCTGTTAACGGCGAATTCGACGGCCGGATCGGATGGAAGCGTCAGGTTTGTGATCCTCCTCTCCGACGGCGACGGGGATTACACGCAGAGCGGAAGGACTGGGTCCCAGGCCGACAGGGCCAGGGGCAAGGGGATCGTGATCTATTCGATAGGGCTGATGCTCGCCGATTCTCCCGCGAAAAAGAGCCTGGAGGATATGGCCGAGACGACGGGGGGCAGGTACTATGAAGCCTGCGACAGCTCCGCCCTCGAATCGATCTACAATGCCATCGGGGAAGAGGTGGTAAACGTCATCGGAAGGGACGTCGTGGTCAGGTACGCCCTTCCCCGAGAGATCGAGGCTTTCGGCTACTCGGCTTCGCCATCCTCTGAGACCCGCGAGGAGGGCAAGAAGATTCTGACCTGGAAAGCGGGAGACATATCGGCCGGCGAGACCTGGTCGACCTCGTTTGACGTCAGCTCCAAAAGCGCGGGCATCTTCGAGCTCGGGGGGGCAGGCTCAGGCTCCGAGGTCGCCTACCAGCGGAGGAGCGGATTTGTCGATAGGGTGAAGATCGAGGGGATGCTCTTGGACGTCGCGGAGCTGCGGTCCGGGGCCTCGACGAGTTTGGATCTCGCCTTCGACTTCAGCACCCTCAGCGAGATAATAAAACCGGTCCATGAGGTGGTGGGGGAGGACGGCACTCACATCCTCTGGAGGTTTTCTGAATGCAACTCGGGGTGCACGAGAGATTGGGCGTTCCTCTCCGAAGAAGGCCAGATCGTCGTCGCGAGCACCCGCCCCTTCAGCCTCGGGACAAGAGACGCCCTCGCCGAGGACATCCAGAAGGTGATGGACATAATAGGCGCCACCGGCGCGAACGTCTCCGACTACAATCGGTCGACGGCCCTCAACTCCGCCCAGCATTACGCCAAGGACGCCGGGATATACCACCAGATAAGGTACTCCTTCGGCGGCGACTTCGACCTGACCCTGGTGGTTCCCGACTGCACGGTGAAGGAGGCGCGGCTCGCTATCACCGGCAACGAGATGGACTATTTCGCGGGCGTTGCCGACCAAGAGTATTACATAGACGGCGATTACGTGACCGGCTGCGAGTTCCACGACTTTCCCTGGGACGGCTGGTGCACAGCCGAGGATGCTGATATCACCGGGAAGATCTCGCCCGGGGACCGCAGGATCTCCGCGAGGAAGATATCAGACCCGCACACCATGGTCATAGAGGTGATCACGATCGCCCGGCCACAAAAAGAGTTCTTCTTGTACAGCGACGACTATTCATCGGTCTGGACCCCGGCGACCTCTAACGCCCTTCGCTCTCCCTCTGAGATGCTCTCGATATCTTCAGGGACGCTGGAGTGAGAAGGCCGTTATCGCTTGGGTTTTCCGTCAAGAAGCTTTCCAACCCCCCATTTCCTACAAGGGTCTCCGGCTTTCGTCTCACGTCGCCAGGACGGCAGATTTGTCATCTTGGCCTTGAAGTTTCGGTTGGAGCTGGATCCGTCCGGCTTAGCCGTCCCATTTTTTAAGTTAGAGTTATATAACATAATGTTAGATATACAAAACATTGATATACCTTGATGTGCGAAATATCCAACATGGTGATGCGGAGATGAATCTGAAGTACAAGGCGTTTTTGGCGCTGGGATCGTTGCTGATCCTGGCAGGTCTGCTGATGCCGCTGGCAGGCTGGGTGGGTGACGGGGATAATGCCTCAATCCTGATAACGATGGGCGTTGTGATAATCGCGGTGATGGCGCTATGCCTCTGGCAATATGGAGAGGATATTGAGGCGGACGAGAGGACGAAAAAGATCGGAGCTTACGGCCTTTCTTGCTCCTGGCTCCTCACCCTCGTCCTGCTCTTCCTCCTCTTTTGGGTCGACCGATTGGCCCTTATGGCCCTCACGGCGGGGGACGTCCTCCTGGTGGCGATCCTGGTGATGACCATCAGCGCGAAAGTCTTCCAGTGGCACCTATCCCGCAAGGGGGATGTAGAGTGAACCGGTGGGAAGATCGATGAAAACCAGGATCAAAGAGCTGAGGGCGAGGCAGAACCTCACCCAGGCGGACCTCGCCTCCATGGTGGGGGTGAGAAGAGAGACGATCCTCTTTCTGGAGAAGGGAAAGTACAACCCGTCCCTCAAGCTCGCCCACAAAGTGGCGATGGCCCTCGGATCGACGATCGAGGAGGCGTTCATCTTCGAGGAGGAGGACCTACTCTGAGAAGCCAGCCGCCAACATCCGACCGATGTCGGGGGGGGCCCGGTCAAGATGGCTGAAAAAGGGGCGCCGATTTACGGCCCTTCCTTTCTCTCCACCCACCTCCACTCCTTCGCCCCTTTTTTCCCCCTCCGGCAAACGGCCTTATCTCAATTCTCAAGGCCTCGTTTTTTCCGGCCCCGGTTCAATCTCGATCCTGCCACCTCGCCTTCAGCCCTCCCTGTTCACGACCTCGAAGCCGAATGACTCCTTGAGGACCTCGGGATTGAGCCTGCCTGCCACAAGGGTTCGTCTCGACTTGATGTCGTTCATGACGACCTTGGCGGGGGCGAAGACGTTGTGGTCCACCTTGAAGAAGTCGAAGTTGCACTCCTTGATGGTCTTGTAGAAGGGCGCGCCGTAGTCTCTGGAGGTCTCGGAGGGCATCGCCTTGAGGTAGCCGAGAAGCTCGTCGAAGGGCTCGTAATCGACGGTGTAGTAGGTCTCGCCGCCGTAGATTATGGCGTCGTTGGAGGCGCCCATGCATTTAGTGGCCTTGCCGACGACCGGGGCTATCGGGGCCCGGCCCCAGCCGGTCTTGATCGTCCTTATGTCAAAGCCCATGGTGAAGAGCTTGTGTAGGCCGGTCTCCACGACCCGGGCCGAGACCTGGACGAGACCTGCCACCGAGTCGGTGGGGGCGACCGCGAGCCTCAGGTCGGCGGGGTCGATGCCACAGGCCTCGGCGATCTTGTCGGCAGCCTCCTTGTCGGGGAGGGTGTTCGACTCCAAAAAGAGGACGCCGACGTCTGCGTACTCCTCGAACTCCAGGGCCTCGTAGAGGTCCTTGGTCTTCCTCGCGAGGGCCCGGGCGGGACCCGACCCCATGCCGAAGTAATTGCCGGACTTGATCTGCCACATCGCACACTGGGAAGCCATACAGGAGATGGCGGGGTGGTCTGTTGTCACCTGGACCCCAGGTAGTGGGATTCCGTCGATCTCATAGGGGACCGGCTGGATGTCGGCGAGGTCGGCCATGCAGAGCCGGCTGAGGTAGATTCCGGCCCCGAGACCTCCCTGAACCTCCACCCCGGCGTCGGCCACCACCGTCCCGTTCTCCAGCTCCACCACCCCCACCTGGAGCTCGTCGGCGTAGTCCAGCATCTCCTCGAATACCTCTAACCCAAGCTCGTTCAACGACTGCAGAGTTCTCACCTGGAGTTACCGATATGCAGGAGGCGATATAAATTTGCCGATGACAAAAAATTGAGAGAGGCGGCTGAGGGGGGGCGAGGGGGGGCGAGAGGACGGAAGATTGCGAAAGACGAATCTGAGGATGAATTGAAGATGAAACTAAGATGAAACTAAGATGAAACTAAGATGAAACGAAGATGAGACG
>CAZNGI010000029.1:17995-19642 GCA_964572505.1 uncultured Methanotrichaceae archaeon
AAGATGAAACTAAGATGAAACTAAGATGAAACTAAGATGAAACGAAGATGAGACGAAGATGAACCGAAGACTGAACAGGTCTCACATATGAAGTCGCTTCGACGACTGAACGACTGAGAGGCCAAACCTTTTCATCAGGCAAGAAGTAAGTCCGACCATATGTTCGAACCAGATGAGGGGTCCATGGTCTTAGAGATCGTATGCAGCTTCCTGGATATCACGCCCGATGAGATGTTGAAGATTGGCGACATAACCAAGAATATGATCTTCGATCCCAGCGTCGAAAGCGAGGAGGCGGCTGTCGAACGGCTCAAGGGTGCTCTAAAAGAGATGTCTAACGAGCAATCGGTGATAGCAGGCATGTTCATCTCGGGCCTTCTGCGGTGCAGCCTGGCACAGCAGTATATGCGAGCGATGGCAGAATATGAAGATGAAGGCTGCCAGGACGCCGAGTGAGAAAAGAGGACGGCCCGATGAAAAGAAGGGCAAAGCTTCAGCTGGCGATCCCCGCCACGGGGGCGAAGGACCAGGGAAGCCTCTTTCTGTCGGGCCTGGGAGATCTGTCCCTGGTTTTGTCTCGATCTCCGACGGGATCCGAGCTGAGAGGTCCATAGAATTCAAAGTCTGCGGGACCGGCGTCCATCGTCATCATCTCGTGGCCGCAGCCGTCGCCACAGCCTCCACCGCATCCGCCGCCGCAGCCACCGTCACCGCAGCCGTCACCGTCGCCACCACAGCCACAGTCCTCCTCGTCGGGACCTGCGCCTGCGATCTGCTCATTGCCGTACTGCTCGCTGCCGTAGACGGCCTCGTACTGGGCTTTCTCCAGGTCCATCTTGACAGGGACGTCTCCTGCGAAGACCGGCCTTCTCAGCTCTGCCAACATAAGCTCCAAGGTGACTAATCCTAATCTTGCCATTTTATTATCTATCTCCTGGATCATTTTCGACGATCTCTAAATCAGTGTACGGTGATTAACGTGAACTTACTATATATAGGTTACTAAGACCAGATTAGATGGACGGATGAGAACATATGTATAGATATGGGCGTCGGTGAGCTTTCGCATCTGTCTTGAAGAGAAAAACGAAGCTCACGTCGCGGCTTTTCAATGCATCAGTTTTCCAGCCCGGGCGGCGCCGACCACCTCCGGCCCTCGGCCCCTATGGCCGGGCCCGATCAATCCGACAGCTGGCGGACCGACGTCCGGAAGCCCAAAAGCCACGGGGATCGGAGAAAGTCTTTTACTGAAGGAGAATTATAAGTTCGCTGGCATGAAGACGAAGGAACTGATCCTCCGAGAGATCGAGGTATTTCCCGAGCCTTATCTCAAGGAGGTGCTCGATTTCGTACGCTTTTTGAAGGACAAATCCTCCAAGAGGGGGATCGAGGAGGCCATATTGAGCGAACCCGTTCTCGCCGAGGAGTGGTCGACCCCTGAGGAGGATGAAGCTTGGGAAGATTTGTGAAGGGAGATGTCGTCGTAGTGCCCTTACCGTCCCCTTGCTTCAGGTCCCGAATTCCGCAAATTCCCGGATCTGCTCAAGCTTCTCGTCGGAGAGGCCCGCCAGATCTTCCTGCTTGATCCATCCTTCCCGAATCTGCCGGGCGGAGACAAGAGGAAGCACCGAGCGGCGGCGGTCGCGC
>CAZNGI010000030.1:0-19641 GCA_964572505.1 uncultured Methanotrichaceae archaeon
GTTAACACTTGAAAATTGTCAAGTCCTTTTACTGTAGCGCCCCTCTCAACGCCCGTTCCAGCCTCTCGCCTTGGGCCAGAACTGGCCTCCCGGTCAGAGGAAACTCCTCCTGGACCTGTGCGAGGAGACTTCGGTCGAGGTCGTCCAGGCCGGGCCTCCCCCCTCCGATCGGCTCGAATTTCATCGAATCAAAACTCCACGCGGCTGCAGGGCGGGTCGGATTCGAGAAGGTCGCCTGTCTTTGCGCGGGACCTGGCCCTGCACCCCCTCGATCTACTTGGGGTCGCAGCGGCGTGGCCGGAGTCGCTCCGAAGAGAGCATCGAAACATTTTTCATATAATGTGGATAACCACCACCTAAGGGGAATTCGATGAGGGCTAAAAAGATCGCATCTCTGATGCTGCTGCTTTTCCTTCTGCCGGTGGTCGCCATGGCCTCGCCGGACGAGGCGAGCGGCACGGTCGTCGGCGTGGTCGACGGGAAGACATTCGACGTCAGGATCGAGAAGAACGATTCTAGGATCAGGCAAGGTGTCGAGAGGGTGACCCTGGCGGACCTGGAGGTTCCGGATGAATTGATGAACGAGTCGGTGAACGAATCAACGAACGAATCAACGAACGAGTCGATCCCAGAAGGACCCTCGGCAAAGGACCTCTCAGTTGCGATTCTTCTGAACAAGACCGTCTGGCTGGACATCGACGACAAGTCTGAGAACGGACGGAATCCTGACGGCGAACTGGTATCCATCCTTTATCTTGCTGGCCTCGATGGCAAGCCCGTAATCTCGCCTTCCTTCAACAGGATGCTGGTGGACTACAAGATCGCCGAGCTGAACGACTCTGACTCCAACGAGTTCGACCCAGCGGATTGGTGGCCGTCCCAGGAGAACGTCTCTATAGAGAACGTCAGCGGTGAGGGGGATACGGGGACGAAAACCACCGGCCTCAACATCGACATAAACCCCACAAAGCCCAGCGTTGACGTGAACATCTCGCGGCTCAACATAAACATAAACCCGACCAAGCCGAAGGTCAACGTGAGCCTCTCCGGCCTCAACGTAAACGTAAACCCGACAAAGCCCAGCATCAACGTGAACCCCGGCAAACCCGTAATTGACGTCAACCCCACCCAGCCCAACACAACAGAAAACGAGACATCTGGGGCGTTTAGCTCCAACGAGACGATGCCAGGGGCGAATTATACGGGCACTTCGCCGTTTGCCAACTTCAGCGAACCGGTTATTTTGAATAACTCGACGATGCCTATCACGCTGGTCAACCCGACAGGTTCCATAACCGTGATCAACTCCACGGGACAGGTGACGGTGATCGACCCCGCTAAGCCAGTAAAGGTGATCAACTCCACAGAAACTGCGATGGCGGCAAATCTCACCAAGACGGAGCCCGCGACCAATTCCACGGAACCTGCAAAGTTGAAAGATCAGCTGAAACGGTGATAAGCAGATATCGGGCTCATAATTGCGGAGATCTATCGATATCTTGAGGACCTGCGGCCCGTCGCCCCTCGCCCGATATCAAAACGGTCCCGTTCTCGTCGAGCTTCGTGTAAGACCAATGATCCAGGACGGTGGCGTTCGTCTGGCTCCTGTTCGTGAAATTCCCGGCGAGCCAGTTACGAACGTCGATCATCTCGAACCAGGGTGAGGTGTAGTTCGCAGATCTATTCTCCCCGAGGCTGAGATTGAAGGGACTGTGATCCGCCGAGACGTTCCTGGCCACCTCGATCGACCCGTTTCCCTTATCGACCCTGACCATCTCCTGGCTGCTATAGTTTCCGCTACCCATCTCGCGAACGCTCACCTCGGCTCCCGCCTCCCCGAGAACCGTCACGACGGTCGAGTTTCGGACGGGTTCATTCATCCCCTCGGCCCGGGCGCTGATGTCGCACCTGATCTCGTAAGGCTCCTCCCCCGTGGAGTACTCCTCTGAGAGGCTCACAAACCCCTCGCCGGAGATGGAGCGGCTCATAATAAAGCTCCTCAGTGGCTTTGGCACCCTCACCACCAGGGTCAAGCTCGCGCAACTTCCGGCCTCTATCTCCTCGATCTTCCAGACATTGGCCTCAAAGGGTCTCATGGAGGCTGCCACCGGCTCAACGTCGGCGTCGAAGTCGACCTCCATAAAGACGTTCTTCAGCGGCTTGGGGCTCGGGTTGCAGAGGGTCACGTTCCAGGTGACGGTCTCGCCACGCCTGACCTCCATCGGATTTGCGTTGCAGCTCAGCTCTAATGCGATCTCGTCGCCCCCGTCCCAGCCGCCCCTTGCCGGCACGGCGGCGTCGCCTTGGGCGAACTGCGCCCCAGCCAGCAGAAAGATCAGCAGCATCGCATTGAGAAGACTGAGCCTCATGCCTCATCACACCCTAGCTACTCTTCTGCCCTCCTCTGCGAAAAATCTTTGGGTCTCAGATCTTCAGGACTCCGTCTCTCCTGCGAGAATCCAAACGCTCTCCGACAAGACTTTTATCCTCTCTGGACGACGTTCAGCCATGGCATCCCTTTCGGGAGAGGTGGGAGGAATCCGGATGCATAACCCGGTCATGCTGGCGGCGGGAATTTTGGGCACCACGGGAGCCTCCCTCAAAAGAGCGGCCCAGTCGGGGGCCGGTGGCGTCGTCACCAAGTCGGTGGGATCAGCCCCGAGGGACGGGCACAGGGGGCCCACCGTCGTCCAGGTGGAGGGCGGGCTTTTGAACGCCATGGGTCTTCCAAACCCCTCCTACCACAACTTTCAGGAGGAGATCGATATCGGAAGAGAGGGCGGGGTTCCGGTGGTGGCCAGCATATTCGGGTCCGGTCCCGAGGAGTTCGTGGAGGTGGCAACGGGCCTGGACGCCGACGGCTTCGAGCTGAACCTGAGCTGCCCCCATGCGAAGCGTTACGGCGCCGAGATCGGGTGCGAGGCCTGCAACGTCGAGGAGATCACGCGGGCGGTAAAAGGGAGCGTCAATGTCCCTGTCTGGGTGAAGCTCACCCCAAACGTCGCCGACATCGTCGGCCTGGGCTTCGCGGCCCAGCGCGGTGGCGCCGACGCCGTGGTGGCGATAAATACCCTAAAGGCTATGGCGATCGACGTCGAGTCCGGCCGGCCGATCCTCGGAAACCGCTTTGGAGGACTCTCGGGCCCTGCGATAAAGCCGGTGGCGATAAGGTGCGTCTACGACCTGGCCTCGGCTCTCGATATCCCCGTGATCGGGGTCGGAGGCGTATCCAGCTGGCAGGACGCCGCAGAGATGATCATGGCGGGAGCCGCAGGAGTCCAGGTGGGAACGGCCCTCGGGCAAGTTGAGGGGTACGGGATATTCGGGTCGATCGCCGAGGGGCTCTCATCTTACCTGGACAGAAAAGGCACGACCCTGGAGGAGCTGAGGGGCATGGCCAGGAGGTTTTCATGAGGTCGAAGAACGCCGATATTGTGGAGATCGTCGAGGAGACTCCCACCGTCAGGACCCTGAGGTTCGACCTCGCCCTCGACCCGGTTCCCGGCCAGTACCTGATGGTCTGGGTGAGGGGCATCGACGAGATCCCTATGAGCATCTCTTACCGAAACGGCATTTCAGTCCAGCTGGTGGGCGAGGCGACAAGGGCCATCTTCGATCTTGAAGTGGGCGACAGCCTCGGGCTTCGCGGCCCTCTTGGAAACGGTTTTTCCCTCTCCGGCGATCGGATTCTTCTCGTCGGTGGCGGGGTGGGAGCAGCGCCCCTTGCCCTTTTGGGCGAGGCGGCCAGCAAAAAGGGGATTGAAGTGTCCACCCTTCTCGGGTTTCGGTGCTGCGACGATCTGATCTTCAGGGAGAGGTTCGAAAGAATCGGGGACCTGGTCATAACGACGGACGACGGCTCCGAGGGGATCTCTGGCCGGGCCTCGGCGGGCCTGGAGCGCCTGGACCCCCAGGAGTTCGACCAGATCTACCTCTGCGGTCCAGAGCCGATGATGGCGGACGTGATCAGAAGGTGTCCGGGCATGGAGACGAAGATCCAGGCGAGCATCGACCGCTACTTCAAGTGCGGCATGGGGATCTGCGGTTCATGCTGTATCGATCCCACCGGGATCAGGGTCTGTGTCGAGGGGCCGGTGATCAGGGCGGAACGGTTGGTGGGGACCGAGTTTGGGCGGTACAAAAGAGGTCCCAGCGGCCTCAAAAAAGTCTGAAATGGGGTGATGATCTTTTGATGGCGAGGTTCCGTTGCGAAAACGAGATTCTTAAGGGCGAGGTGTCTGGAGATTCGATAGAGTCCGATGGGAAGGAGTACAACCTGGGAGATGTGGAGCTGCTCGCCCCTGCTGATCCGAGCAAGGTGGTCTGCGTCGGCCTGAACTACGTCGAGCACGCAAAAGAGCTGAAGATGGACTTACCAAAAGAGCCGATAATATTCCTGAAGCCGCCAACAGCTGTGATCGGACCCGGCGCCGATATCGTGATGCCTCCATCAAGCAGCCAGGTTGACTACGAGGGCGAGCTGGCGGTGGTGATCAAAGAGAGATGCAGAAACGTCCCTGCCAGAGAGGCGGACGATTACATCCTCGGCTATGCGAACTTCAACGACGTCACCGCCCGCGACCTCCAGAGGAGAGACGGCCAGTGGACGAGGGCCAAGAGCTTCGACACCTTCGCGCCGATGGGCCCATTCGTCGTCGATCTCGACCCATCTTCATTAAAAATCCAGACGAGGGTGAACGGATCTGTGAGGCAGAAGTCCAGCACCTCGGACCTGATATTCTCTGTACCGGAGCTGGTCGAGTTTGTGAGCGAGATCATGACCCTCCTTCCTGGAGATGTGATAGCATCGGGAACGCCTCCCGGCGTCGGTTCGCTTTCCGCAGGAGACTATGTGGAGGTCGAGATTGAGGGGCTCGGGGTTCTCAAAAACGGCGTGGTCAGGGGGAGCTGACCCAAACTTCTTTTTCGATATTTGTTGGTATCTTCGGCTAAGATATGTGAAAAATCTGATCGTCCTATGTGGGGGTCCGGGGGGCTACAAGCCCCCCGAGTACATGTACGTGGATTTTCGGCTCAGTACCTATTTATGCGAAAGTTCAGCCTTTCCGCCGCCGTATAACGATTATCAAAACTGCAGCAATCAGAAGGATTGCAACAGCCATGACCGCAGTAGATATCCCGGACCCGCTCTCCTCCTCCGGCGTCTCGACCGCCTGAGGCCTGGGCGGGATCTCGGCCTCGATTATGCTCTCCTCGAGATCAATCACGTCGCCGTTGTTGCCGAGGAGCTGGATGGTGAGCTGATAAATCCCTGGGTCCAGCGTCTCGTTCCAGGAGATCTCGACCGTCTCGTCGTCGCCGGTCAGGAGGATCGGCGTCTTCTCCTCGACACTTGTTAAGAGCGTACTGTTCTGATAGAGGTCGAACTTCAGGGAACCCTCGAAGGGAACCCGGGACCTCCCCATCACCGTAGCGCTGGCCCCGGTCTCGTCCTCGTAGGTGTCGGTGATCTCAGCGTCGTCCCTGGCGGTGAAATAGTTCATGAAGGCCCTGGTCTGACCGTTCTTCTTCTCGACGATCTTGACCCGACCTCCATACTCCTCGCCGTTCTCGAGGAGCTGCTTCCATTCAAGGCTCAGGTCCGACGGAGAACGAAAGCTTCCAGTTATGGGGACTGATTCTCTTTTCGAGATGTATACGGCCTTATCGCCTTTGACGAGCGTATAGTAGATGTCCACCACAGCGAGATCTTCGGAGTACACCAGGAGGGTCATGCCCCGGTAGTCGGCGTGAGCGTCCCTGACGTCGAACCTGATGTCCACCCTGCCGCCGTAATAGAAGTCTGTGCACTTCTCGGAGACGACCTCGCCCTCTTTGATCAATTTGGCGCAGGCCCCGTAAGAGCCCTCCTCAGCTCCGGAAACGCCCCAGGTCACAATCCAGGTGCCTGGGCCGTCGAGAGAGAGGGTTTTCGTCTGAATCACCCCCTCTTTTGCCGAGGATAAATCCACCTGGAGACGGCAGCTGGTCGCATCCCCCTTCACGGTGACGTCGCAGGACTGAAGGTCCGAGTAGATGTCCACAACCTCTTGAGCCTGAGCCGAAGCGGTGATGACGACCAGCGTGATCGCGAGCATGAATGTAAGAGACAGTTTCATAGCAAATCCTCGCACCAATCCCATGTAACAGCATCTTTGAAATAACCACCGATCTGATTTTGGCGTTCCGGTTCGGTGGCCGGTTCCTCTCGACCTCGGAAAGATCCGACCTTGCTGATTCGGATCGAGGGGGGTTTAAGACTTTTGGAAGATTGAAGCATCAAAAGTCGACCGCGATCTCTCCTCCCCGAAGAACGTCCTCTTCGCCGACGTCGACAAGCCGGCTTTTGCCGCCGGAAGATACCAGGTACGGTCCGATGGCATAGACCCCGCCCTCGCCATCCGTCGAGTAGGAAACGGTCATCTCGTAGCGACCATCTCGAGGCACCGCGGTCTTGGTGTACTGAAACCGCCTCCCCTGATCGGTCGTCACGTTCAAGACCGCCACGACGGGCCCTTCCGCCGTTGAGGTGCCCGAGATCCTGGCGCCTGAAACGCGCTCGAAGATCTTCACCTGATTTGCCGGAAGGCCCGATCCGACCTCCGGTTCGGACTCGTAGATCAGCTGGAGATGGCTCATGCCCCGGCAGTCGAAGAGGTGGCAGCGGGCAAGGAGGGTTCTCAGGAACTTTTCGGTGTGGTTATAGGCCAAAGCGCCCTCGTCTTCGGTCTTCCTGACGTAATCGGTGGGGTCTTCGCCCGTCCATAAAGCGATCGCCGATAGCCCCGATCGTAGCATCTTCGAGTCGGTCATGACGTACCGCGATCTTCTGTCATCCATGATCTCAACGGCTTTCGCCTCATCGCCGGATAGGAAGAACCGTGCAGCATCCTCGGCTCCAGCCTGAAATCCGTTTGCCACCACGGGCCTTCTGGACCTGTAGAGGATCCAGTTGCCCCGATCCCACCAGGAGAGAACCCCGTATTCGGGGGTTTGATTCGGGTCCTGGAAGCTCGTGGTCTCCATCGAGTTCTCCTCCAGCCAGATGAGGGGCCCGTTCCAGCCGTCTTCGACGATGGCCGGACGGATCGCGAAGGCCCCTACAACGCTCGCCGCCGAGGGCAGTATGAGGAGAAGGAGAAGGGCTGGGGCGAGAAATTTCGAAAGACCGCGGTTTTTTTTGCCCCATTCCGAATCGCCGACGATTGCCGCCGCCCTGGAGAAGAAGAGGGCCATGAGAATCGACATGCTGGCGGAGAAGACGTACAAGAACCGGTTCTGGAAGATCGTGAGGGCGAGGATCGAGACGGTCCAGACCAGGAATAGCAGTTGAGGTCTATCGATATCGGAGCGCCAAAGGTGGGCAAAGCCCATCACCGCTATCGTCAAATTGAACCCCGCAACAGAAAGAGGCCTCACGGCGTCGTAAAGGGGGACCGCCTCCGCTACCTTCTGGGAGAGGCTCCCGCCGAAGAAGTAGCTCAACCCAGAATCGAGGAGATGATGGACCCCCATCGATTGGCCGAGGGCGTAGGCCGATATCAAGAGCACGTATCCGAGAACGACGACGATCAGGGGAAAGGCGACCCAGGGCAGGCCCCTATCCAGAAACGTTCGGGATAGAGCCAGCAGGGCCGAGATCACCAGCAGGATTCCAAATGCTGCGAAGAAAGAGGGTCTCAGCCACACCTCCTTCCAGAAGGGAAGCATCAGAACCAGCGCAATCCCAAAGGCCGCAAGAAAGATCAAAAGGTCGTCTTTCGAGGAGACCTTTTGGCGCAGGTCGAGGGTGGTCTGGATAGCGACGTAGACCAGGAATATCCCGAGATAGGCGGCAGCTCCGATCCAGGTGTATGCGAGAGCCGCCATCAAAACTCCTGCGACGACCGCAAACCACGGACTTTTATCGCGGCTTTTTAGGGCGAGGGTGAGAAAGAGGACGAGGTTCACCAGAAGGAAGGCCTCGAAGACGTGGTGATCAGGTCGGCCGAAGATGGATGCGCTCACGTGCTGGGGGTTGATGGCCAGAAATAGGGCCGAGAGGAGCCCTGCCCGGCGTCCAAAAAGTTCCCGTGCCAAAAAGTAGAGGGCGATGACTGTCAGGGATCCGAGGATAGGAGGAACGATAGAGCCGACGATCTCTATCGACCTCTGGGATTCGGCCCCGAAGAGAAGGGCGGTCCCCGCGATCAGCTGATCGAAGAGCGGCGGCCACATCAGCTCAAGGCCTCTAGGGTAGTCGATGTAGGAGTCGAACCAGAGGGTGTGGGGAAAGTGGTCGACGGTGTAGAGGACCCTCCTCATGTGGTAGAAGGAGTCCGAGCCGTAGAAGAGCAGATCTCCGCCGACGAGGGCGCCTCTCAACGGAGCCATCCTCAGAAGGAGGCCGAGAAGAAATATGGCGAAAACGGACGCAAACTCCCGCACCTCTCCTCGATCCAGCTTCAATGACCCCCCATCGTCTTTCTCACCTCACCCATCATCGGGAAGAGTATTTACAGGTTGTGACGGGGCCATGGCCGATCTCGTGATCGGAGAGGTCCGGGCAAAAGGAGAAGAGAGGCTCAGGAGATTACCTTCGCCTTTACTATCACAACTTCCTTGAGAGGCTTGTCCGAAGGACCGGTCTTGGCCTTTCCGATCTTGTCCATGACGTCCATGCCGTCCACCACGTTGCCGAAGACAGGGTGCATCTTGTCGAGGTAGTTGTTGTCGACGAGATTTAAGAAGAACTGGCTGCCACCGGTGTTGGGGCCGGCGTTCGCCATGGAGATCGTGCCCCTGCTGTTTTTGTTGTGGTCGGTGAACTCGTCTTTAATCATGTAGCCTGGACCCCCGCGACCTGTCCCCGTGGGGTCGCCGCCCTGGAGCATGAACCCGTCGATGACCCTGTGGAATATCACCCCGTCGTAGAAGCCGTCGTTAACCAGCTTTTTGAAGTTGCCCGCGGTGACGGGCATGTCGTCGTAAAGCTGAATCGTTATGTCGCCCATGTTCGTCTCCAGGAGAACCTTCGTCCTCCCGGCGCCCTCAGTGTCCTTTCCCATATCCTTATCCTTAGTCAAGCAACCAGCTCCAAAAATCACGAGTATGACGAAGACTCCAACAACGAGACAAGATCCGGTCCTGGTCATCGAGGAAGAGTGGTTTGCAAGGAAAGTTAAACTTTTCCCGGATTGTCGGGAAAATGAAGGTGGCCAAGGAGCTTCAGCGGTTCAAGAAGTGGTCTCAGGTCAGGGTGCAAGTCTTTCACGCCAAGGAGTCCCTGAGAAATAGGCCTCCAACTATGGCCACCAGGGCCCCGAAGACCATCACAGCAGCCCCCAAATCGTTTCCGCCGTCGAAGAGCACCCAGCCCTGGAAGACCTTCATCATCCCCCAGAAGATGAGGAAGAGGCCTGTGATCGGCTTTATCACGCTCTTCCTCGCCCTCTTATCTCTCCGCCCTCTTCTCGTCGACGACGATGTAGTCTTTAAGGGCGCAGACCGAGTGGAAGGGTACCAGGATCAGCTTCCCCTCTTTTCGGTACCTGGCAGGGTCAAGCTCCGAGTCGGGCTTGACCAATAGGTCGATCAGCTTTCCTGTCTCGGGATCGAGGATGATGTTCTCCAATTCTCCCAGCACGGTTCCCCCCATCGTCACGATCTCCTTTCCGGCGAGGCTCCGGGCGTAAATTCTGGACACGATCCTCTCACCTCACCGGTACCCCAGATAGGATCCGGGGTCGACCTTCACGCCGCCCCTTAACCTCTCGTTGATCCGCTCGTAGTACCGCACCATGTTCTCCTCGAAGCTGGGCCTCACCCTCTTCAGAGCCTCTCGGTAGTGTTTCATCTCCACCTCATTTGCCTCCGGGTCCTCTCTCAGGGCCAGCATCACCGCCTCCCTGCCGAGGGACTCAAGGTCCGACCCCACGTAGCTTTCGGTCAGCTCCGCCAGCTCCTCCAGGCTCACGTCGTCGCCGTTCGGCGTTTTTGAGGTGTGAATCTTGAGGATCTCCAGCCTTCCGGCCCTGTCGGGAGGGCCGACGAATAGGAGCCGGTCGAACCTGCCGGACCTGAGGAGGGCGGGATCGATGATGTCGGGCCGGTTGGTGGCGGCGATCACCACCACGTCCTTTAGAGTCTCAAGGCCGTCCAGCTCTGCCAGAAGCTGGTTTACAACCCGCTCAGAGGTCCTGTGCCCCTCCTCCATACCCCTCATGGGGGCTATGGCGTCGAGCTCGTCGAAGAAGATGATGGCCGGAGAGACCTGTCTCGCCTTTTTGAAAACCTCCCTTACGGCCTTCTCGGACTCGCCGACCCACTTCGAGAGGAGCTGGGGGCCCTTGATCGATATGAAGTTGGCTTTCGTCCCCTTTGCAACGGCCCTGGCGATGAGGGTCTTCCCGGTTCCCGGTGGGCCGTAGAGGAGGATGCCCCTCGGAGGCCGTATCCCCATCTCCTCGAACTTCGCGGCCCGCTTCAGCGGCCAATCCACCGACTCGACGATCTCCTGCCGGAGCAGGCCAATGCCCCCCACGTCCTTCCAGCTCACGTCGGAGATCTCCACCAGGACCTCCCTCATGGCGCTCGGCTCGATCTCTTTGAGGGCGTTCTCGAAGTCCTCGACGGTCACAGACATCTGGTCGAGGACCTCTTGGGGGATGTCGTCGTCGAAGGAGATGTCGGGAAGGTGCCTTCGGAGGACCTTCATGGCAGCCTCTTTGCAGAGGGCGGATATGTCGGCTCCGACGAAGCCGTTGGTTCTGTCGGCGAGGTCGTCCAGGTTCACCGATTCGTCGATCGGCATGTTCCTGACGTGGATCTGGAGTATCTCCATCCTGTCGATCCTGTCGGGAACGCCGATCTCGATCTCCCGGTCGAACCTGCCCGGCCTTCTGAGAGCCGGATCGATGGCGTCGATCCTGTTGGTGGCTCCGATCACCACCACCTGGCCCCTCTCCTTGAGGCCGTCCATCATGGCGAGGAGCTGGGCGACGACTCTCCGCTCGACCTCGCCCGTCACCTCGCCCCTCTTGGGGGCGATGGAGTCGAGCTCGTCGATGAAGATTATCGAGGGGGTGTTCCTGTTCGCCTCCTCGAAGATCTCCCGGAGCCTCTGCTCGCTCTCGCCGTAGTATTTGGACATCACCTCGGGACCGGCGATGGAGAAGAAGTTGGCGTTCGTCTCGTTGGCTACGGCCTTCGCGATCAGTGTCTTTCCGGTTCCCGGCGAGCCGTGGAGGAGGACGCCCTTTGGAGGTTCTATCCCCAGCTTCTGGAAGACCTCGGGGTGCTTCATGGGCAGCTCGATCATCTCCCTGACCCGCTGTACCTCGTTTCGAAGGCCCCCCACGTCTTCGTAGGTGATTCCGGTCCCATTCAGAGATCCGAAGCCCTTGGCTGGCCGGTCGAGGAGGGAAACCTCGGTCCTCTCGGTGATCACCACCACGCCTTCGGGATCCGTATCCGCGACCACGAGTGGCACCGCCTCCATCCTGCCTATGAAGGGATGGCCCGAAGAGCTCATGATCGGGAGTACGTCGCCCCTGACGATCGGCCGCTTCAGGGTCTGCCTCTTGATCTGCTCGGCCGCGTCCTCGCCGTAGTAGGTGTGAGTGCTGGAAGGGGGGGAGAGGACCACTCTCAGGGCCTCGCACTCCTTCGCCTTTCTGATCTTGACCCGGTCTCCTATGCTCACCCCGACGTTATGCCTGATGAAGCCGTCTATCCTGATGTAGTCCTGGCTCCAGTCCTGCCGGTCGGCGCGCCATACCTTGGCTGCGGAGGTCCTCCTCCCCTCGATCTCGATGATGTCTCCGGGCGATAGCCGAAGGGTCAAGAGGGCGTTGGGGTCGAGCCTTGCGATCCCTCGCGCCGAGTCGTTGGGGTACGCCTTGGCCACCTTGAGCTGAATCTCTTTCACGTATCACACCTTAGCTGGTGTTGGGGTTTGATCGATTTAAGGCTATCCAGATCGCGAACACATTGTAAATTGAGACAGTATTATATTTGATGTTTTTGGCCCCTTCGAGGCGGGGGTTTGAAGCGCGAAGTTCGGCGTGAGGTTTTGATCCTCACCTCGATAAAATTTGAGCTGGCTGGAGCGAGTCTTCACGAACTCGCGGCGAATGTCCGCCCTCTCGGACAAACTGGGCTCCCGGCTCGACGCACCATCTAAACCCTTTTAATCCACCTCGACATAACCCTCTGCAGGTGAACTTGTTTGGACAGGGAATGGGAGATAGACGTAAAGGTTTCGGATATCGGCTCGGTCTTCACCCTCCTCGGGATCGCCATCACCTCGGCGGTCATCGGGGCGGCGGAGATCGCCTACACCATGCTCTGGGTCACCTCCGCCTACGAGAGGAACGGCAAGGACTTCTTCCTCGACCTTCTCTACGCGACCTCCTACACCTGGACCGCGGAGTACGTCATCACGGCGGGATCGGTGATCCTGGTATCGGCGATTATATTCCTGGCGACCATGAGCATCTCCCTCGTCTATCTCAACAACCTTTCAACCAAAAAGGGAAAGCCCAACCTGAATCCCCTATTCGGGCTCTTCTTCTTGGGGCTATTGCTGCTCATCGTAACCCTGCTCTCGGCGATAATGCTCAGGTACTCTTGAGGTGGTGGCTTTGCGGATAACTGGCGTCATACGGGAAAGGAGATCTCCTATCGAAACGGCCTCGGAAAAAAGGGCTTCTGAAAGGGCTCCGGAAAAGGCCGCGGATTCGAACACAGCTTCTCCAAAAGAAAACCAGGCCGTTCCGAATGACCAGAGACCCGGGACCGGGCAGGGTCAGGAGAGGCTGGCGGGTGGAGCCTTTGGCCCAACGGACGGAAAGCCGGGGGCTTTCGCCCTCTCCCTGGCGAGGTCGAAGCGCCTCCTCTACCCCTTCGCCGCCATCGTCGGCCAGGAGAAGATGAAGCGGGCGCTGATCCTGAACGCCATCAACCCCTCGATAGGGGGGGTCCTGATAAGGGGCCAGAAGGGGACTGCCAAGTCCACCGCCGTCCGGGGCCTCGCCGAGGTCCTGCCGGGGATCGAGGTGGTGGTGGGCTGCCGCTTCGGCTGCGACCCTCGGGACGAGGAGAACCTCTGCTGGGAGTGTGCCGAGAAGGCGAAGGAGGGCGTTTTGCCGACGGAGGTGAGGCCGATGCGGGTCGTCGACCTTCCCGTGGGCGCCACCGAGGACAGAGTAGTGGGGTCCCTGGACATGGAACGGGCCCTCCGGGGCGGGGAGAGGGCCTTTGAGCCCGGGATCCTGGCCGAGGCGAACCGCGGCATCCTGTACGTCGACGAGATCAACCTTTTGGACGACTACGTCGTCGACGCCCTCCTGGACGCCGCCGCCATGGGGATGAACACCGTCGAGAGGGAGGGGGTGAGCGCAAGCCACCCGGCGAGCTTCATCATCGTCGGGAGCATGAACCCGGAGGAGGGGGAGCTTCGACCCCAGCTCCTCGACAGGATCGCCCTTCAGGTGAAGGTGGAGGGTATATCAGACATCGAGCAGAGGGTTGAGATCATCGAGCGGAGGGGTGCCTTCGCCAAAGATCCAGTCAAGTTCAGAGAGGAGTTCGACGCCGAAAGCAAGAGGCTCAGGTCCAGGATCGTCGCCGCCAAAAAGGCCCTCCCGAAGATCAGCTCAGGGAAAGGGGAGCTACGAAAGATCGCCAAGATCTGCGTCGAGTTCGGGGTCGACGGCCACCGGGCGGACATCATGATCGAGCGGGCCTCAAGAACCAACGCCGCTTTCGAAGGGCGGGATAGGGTCGAGACCGTTGACATCGTCGCGGCGGCGGAGATGGTTCTGCCTCACAGGATGCGAAAGACCCCCTTTGACGACGGCGAGTTCAGCCCGGAGAGGCTCCGATCGATGGTGACCTGATTATGCCTTCGGGCTGGGACCCCGCCCCCCTGCCGCCAGCCGAAGAGCTGGTGGCGCTTTTTCGAAGAAACCTCGACAGAAATTACGGCTGCAAGGTATTCTTCGCTGGATCGCCGGTGCTGGGGATCAGGATTCCCCGGGAGAGGGTGGGCATGATCACCCCGGAGGACGCCTCCAAGATAAAGTCGATCCTGGAGATGCGCAAATCGTCCATCAGGACGGGGGAGATAGCGGCCGTCATCCTTCTCGGGGACGAGACGTTCGTCGAGATGGGCCCATCCGGCCTCGAAGATCTTGTCGTTTCCAGTCGTCGAGGTGAAGAAGAGGCCGGTTCGTACGACCTGGCCGAGATCCTCACCGATTTTGCAAGATCCGAGACCCGGACCGCCTCGAAGTCGCCGGCGTCGGGCAGGAGGGCGGAGGTCTTGGCCCGGGGAAAAAGGGGGCGGTACGTAAGGGCCCGGATGCCGAGAGGAAAGGCGAGCGACGTCGCCCTCGCCCCCACCCTCAGGGCCGCGTTGGCCCGCTGTGGCAATGGTTCCCTCATCATAAGAGAGGAGGATCTTCGGGAGAAGGTGAGGAGGCGGAGGGTTGCCACCCTGATCGGGATAGTCCTTGATTCCAGCTTCTCCATGGAGGAGTGCGCCTTGGCCACCAAGAATGTGGTGATCGAGCTGCTCAAAGACGCCTACCAGAGGAGGGACAGGGTGGCTCTCGTCTCCTGCTCGGGAAGGCGGTCGAAGGTGGTTCTCCCCTTCACCCCAGCGGTGGTGACGGCGAAGAGGCATCTGGAGAGTATCGAGTACGGCGGGACGACGCCTCTTGCCCACGGCCTAGCGACGGGCCTGTCCCTATTGAAGCGGGAGCTGGAAAAGGAGCCCTCCGCCACCCCGATCATGGTTTTGATCACCGATGGAAGCGCCAACGTCCCCCTGGAGGTGGCGGGAGATGCGGCCACCGAAGCCCAAGAGGTCGCCGAGGATCTGAGACGGGCGAGGGTTCACCTGCTGGTGGTGGACGTCGGCGTCGAGGGGTCGGATTTAGCCAAAAAGATCAGCACGGCCGCTGGCGGAAGGTACCTCAAGACCGATCGACCGAGCCAAGAGGAGATTTACGCCGCCATCAAGGGCGAGCAGATGGACGCATCGGGCCAGAGGCCCGCTGACGGTCGGGTGTGAGGTGTTTATCAGATGACTTCATCCCAGGGACTGAAGGTCCACCGAAACCAGGGCGAGACGTTCAGGCGAGGGCTGGTGGAGCTGGGGGTCTTCGACAGGGACCGAAAGGTAAGATCGGATGGCGATCACCTGTACCTGCCCGTCCTGGACTTGGACCAGGAGACGTTGGAGGATCTCGCGACCCTCGGCGATTTTGAAGCTGTGGAAACGGAGTTTGAGGATGCCGAGCGAAAAGAGACCGTCGAGGACATCCTCGGCAGGCGGGCTCACTTCGAGGTGGTGGGGGACGTTGCGATCCTGGACTCTCCCGATCGAGAAGAGGCCTCAGCTATCATGGCCGTCCACAAGAACGTAAAGACGGCGATCTCGCCCCTGACGCCAGTGGAAGGGGAGTATCGGACCCGTCGGTTCCAGCACGTGGCTGGGGAGAGAAAGATCGTCACCCTCTACAAGGAGCACGGCCTTCGGTATCGGATTGATCTAGAAAATGCCTACTTCACCCCGCGCCTTGGAACTGAGAGGCTGAGGGTCGCGAAACTTGTTGGGCCCGGCGATGTGGTCTTCGACATGTTCGCGGGGGTCGGTCCATTCGCCCTTCTCCTCGCGAACCGGGGGGCGAAGGTCGTCGCCGTGGACAAGAACCCCGACGCCGTCAAGCTGATGAGGGAGAACGCGGCTCTGAACCGGATCGACGAGATAGAGATTCTGGAGGAGGACGCCGCATTGATCGCGACGCGCTACGAGCGCTCTGCAGATCACGTCATCATGAACCTGCCCCACACAGCCCACGATTTTCTCGAGCACGCCATAAGGATCGCGAAAGACGGCGGCGTTGTCCACTACTACGCAATCTCCCCCGAGGAGGACCTTTACGGCCGGGATACGGCCTTTGTCGAAGAGGCGGCCACGGCCATGGGAGCGAAGATTAGGGTTCTCTTCCGTGGAATCGTGAGAAGCTACGCCCCACACCAGTACAACGTCGTCATCGATTTTGAGGTGCTCAAGACCTGAACAACGTCGAATTAGGAATTCAACTTATAACTTAACCGAAAAGTATATATTCGACAAATGACGTATAGGAGCATGGCAAAAGTCGTGTGCTATTCTCTCCCTCTACCTCCTATAACGACTTTTGCTCCTCCCTCCTATTCATCGTCACTTCCCTAGACGGCCCTCTTCAGCTATTTTATCGATCCCATCGAGGTTCGCACCATGGTCAAGAAAAGCACCTTCAACTGGATGCGGCAACCCTTGATTGCGATCCGAAACCTGGTTGGCGAGATCAGGATAGTTCGCAAGTTCGGGTACGAGGATTACAAAAACCGGCTATCGTGAGCGGGGATGCAAAAAACCCTCATCATGCGGCCAATCGGCGCTGTACCCCCTCACCTTCGGCGCGTGATCGCACATGGCGGTGGGCGCGACCGGTCAGCGCCAGCACCATCGCCGAGTCAGGGTTTCATTTCAGAAGATCTTCGACTGCGAGGCCCGACTGGCTCAAAATCGCCTTCAGTGTGCCTTTCTTAAGTTCCTCATGGAGAGGAACTGAAAAAACGATGTCTCCTTTTTGAAGGACCACGTGGCTCCCGGCCTGCCTTTTGACAGAAAAGCCCAATTTGGCCAGGATCTTTATCAGCTGTTCTCCCGAGATCACCGGGAGCTTAACAGACATCCGCCAGTTCCACTTTTAGGATCTCAGCATTCTCAAGAACCGACAGCTCTTGGCTGAGAACCTCCAGAACGAGCCCGATTGCCTCCTTAATGTTAAGTAGAGCTTCCCCTTTCGTTTCGCCCTGACTTATGGCTCCCGGCAGTTCAAGGCACCGAACAGTATAACCTCCCTCTTCCTGTGGTTCGAGGATAACTGTGTACTTCATCGTGATAATAGTTGATGGAAGGTATATTTATAACAATTTATAACAGGACACCCTATTTGGCCCGACGGCGGCGAGCTGCCCGCCCCGCGGGCGCAGGCATCGGCCGCCGTCAGACGTTGGCTGGACCGACTCGGCCAAATGCACATCGAGCAAAGCCTTTGCCCAACGCCTCGTTGATGTGGGAGGACGTATCCCTCCTTCAATGACGCAACGACCCGGAGCGCCTTTCGCCTCGAAGCTGAGATAAGTTTTTAGGAAGACCTTCCAATAAGTAAACCATTCCAGGTCCATCTCCAGAGGCGAATAAGATGACAAAGGAAGCGATTATCACACTCTCCATAAACGAGGCGGGAACTCCTCCCCATAGCACTTTCCTCTTTCACGTCATGGTGGACGGCGAGGTCATCTCCAGCAACCAGAGCCTTTCGCCTGAAGATTCCAAAGCTGTGCGTGAAATATCCCGTCGTTACAATGCCCTCTTCGAAGGAGGCTTTGCGCCTCGATTGGCTGGCGAGAAGCTGACCACCATCGGCGCGGAGCTTTTCAGCCTCTGGCTGGCGGGGTCCTGGGAGAAGATCAAAGCAAAGGTGGCGTCGGGCTCTCTGCGCCTTCTGGTGATCGCCTCGGATGTGCCGGACGTATTGAACCTGCCCTGGGAGCTTCTCCGCCCACCGGCGGGGGATTTTCTGGGCGTGGATTCCAAGTTCAGCATACGCCGATTTCCTCGATCAGATCAGCAGCTTGAGGCCTTTAAAGGAGATCTGCGCCCCCGGCCCCTCCGCCTCTTGTTCGTGGCCTGTGCGCCCACCAACCAAGCAACTTTGGACTACGAGCTTGAGGAGGAGTACCTCCTCAGGGCGATCTCGGGGCTGGAGGATGTAGCCTTCGACTCAGGCGACCTCGGCAGCTTCCAGGATCTGCGCGATCACGTCGAGCAATTTCAGCCTCACGTCGTCCATTTGACCGGCCACGGAGCTGTGGTCAAAAAGTGCCCCTCGTGCGAATGGCTAAACGGGCCTGGCGAAACCGTCTGCAAGAACTGCTCGGCCTCGTTGGAGGACGTTTCGGCCCTGGGGCACTTCGCTTTCGAGGACGAGAGCGGCAAGGCCGATATGAGATCCAGCGAGGAGCTGCGCAGGATGATGGTGGGAAGCGGCGTTCAGTGCGTCTTCATCAGCGGCTGCCAGACCGGCAAGGCCCCGTCAATCGAGGCCTTGGGCGGCATCTGCCAGGGGCTGGTGAGCCAGGAGGTGCCCCTCGCCATCGGGTGGGCGGCCTCGATATCCGACGACGTCGCAAACCAGTTCGCCCAGTCCTTCTATCGAACTCTGGCCAATGGCCTGCCCGTCGACCGGGCTCTCGTCCAGGCCCGGCAGGATGTCTTGAAGACCTGCGAGAAGAGGGGTGATCCGTCGTGGACCCTCCCCGTCCTCTACTCCGCCACCGACCAGGGAGAGATCTTCGACCTGCAAAAGCCTCCAGAAAATCCGCCTCGTCAGATCGGTGAGCAGCGACCTCTGCCCGGAATGACTGAGGGTTACGCAGAGCAGTTCGTCGGCAGGAGGCGCGAGCAGCAGAGGCTCCTCGCGGCTCTGAGGGACGGATCGCTTCAGACAGTGATCATCACCGGCCTTGGTGGAAGCGGAAAAAGCTCTCTTGCGACGCGCCTCGCCTGGAAGCTGAAGGGCGACGGCTTCACACCTATAGCGGTCCCCAGCTCTCGGGAGAAGCCCTTGACCGGAGATCTTCTGCTCCGGACTCTCAGCGACGCATTCCTCGCCGCCGATCTCAACGAAGCGTTCCATAAGCTATCGGACCCGCAAATTCCGGCCGATGCGCGGCTGAGGTATGCGGTCGGGATTCTCAACAAGAACTGCTTCCTCCTGGTTCTGGACAACTTCGAGTCTAATATGGACGAGGCGGAAAGAAGCATCGTAGACCCGAAGCTGGCCGAGTTTTACGAGTACCTGCTCGCAAGCCTCACCGGAAGTTCGAGGGTGATCGTCACATCTCGATACCTTCCGACCGGAAAATTACCCACCAAAGTTCGAGAGGAGACACTGGGTGACTTCGGCGATGCCTCCTTCTTTAAGTTCATGAGGCGCGACGATCTGGTGGAAAAGCGCCTCCGCTCCGGCGAGCTATCCCACGAGCTTCTGCGGGAGGTCCACCGGCTCTTCGGCGGAACGCCCCGGTTTCTCGACCAAATCCGAAAGGTCCTCAGGGAGATATCCGCCGAAGATCTGAAAAAGCAGCTTGAGGCGGTGAAGCTCCCCACCGGCCTTAAAAAGGGCGAACTTCAGAAGAAGATGGACGAGTACTGTGAGGATTTCTTCACCTCACGATTATACAGCTATCTCAGCCCCGAGTCCCGGAGGGCTCTGAGCCGGGACGCAGTCTACGGCGTTGCCGTAAACCTGGAGGGCCTCGCGGCCGTGACCGGCGAGCCCACCGAGAACCTGCGCGGCTTCGTCCGGGAGTGGCAGAGCCACGCCTTCGCCTACCCCGAAGCTGAACGGGAGGCCGGGGAGCTTTGGGCGATCTATGGCCTGCTGCGAAGCTGGCTCCTAGCCCAGCTTGGTCCCAACGACCGGAAGGCAGCTCACAAGGCGGCGGGTGACTTCCTTAATAGTGTTGTAAAAGAAGACCGGGAAAGTCAAACAGCGCACCCCGCTGCAAGCAGCGGGGCATGTTCGCGCCGGTCAT
>CAZNGI010000031.1:0-19334 GCA_964572505.1 uncultured Methanotrichaceae archaeon
CCACTAGCACAGTTCCCTGATGCGCCACCTCGTAGCCTGCACTACGCAGAGGTTCGGCCAGTTTCTCTGCTAGATGTTCTTCGCCTTCGGCGTGAGCTATCAGAACTTTCCAGGCCATGAGATCACCTCATCGCTCGCAATAATTCCGAGACCCCTCGGTCCCAGTCTTTGACCAGATCGGCATATTTGATATCGGCCAAAATGGCGGGCGGCTCGCCGCCTGAAAGTCGCACTGGCAGGACCTTAACTCCATAGCCGTTCAACTGCCGAGCCAGAGCCGACATCCATTCGCGCCCCATCCAGGGCGAAAGCACTCCAGCGTTGGAGTAACAAAGCACCACGTAGCGAGCGTTTTCCAGCCCGGAGTTTATCTCTTCGACAATCGAATCGCCGACGTCTATTTCCCACTCGTCCAACCAGACCTGAAACCCTGCCTGCCGGATCTCCTCAGCCAGCCTTTCGGCCAGGTCGGCATCTTCGCCACGATGGCTGATGAAGGCACCTGGCTGATGTTCTGCGGAATCTTCAGGTGCAAGTGGCTGAGTATTTTGCTCGGTTCCGGGGGAATGGGCCATGTTTCTAGGTTTTCATTTCTGATATATTTCTTCATTGCTCTGTCATGAATATAAGATGTGAGGGCCCAAGGACCGAAACCCTTTTGGTTTACAAAAGTAACATAACACAGAAAAATGTAAACCGAACATCTGAGGCGAAGACCGATGACCATAGGAGAGCGGATCAAGCAGGCGAGGAGGATAAGGGGCATGAGCCAGCGGGAGCTGGCGAAAGGGGCCGGGGTCAGCGCCCAGGCGATATCCAAGTACGAGCGGGACATAAACGCCCCCAGCTCCGGCGTTCTCTTGCGCCTCTCAAAGGCCCTGGGCGTGGGGGTCGAGTTCTTCGTCCGCCCCAAAAGCGTCGTCCGGATCACGCCGGACTACCGAAAGCGGCGCGCCCTACCCCAGAAGAGGGAGGCCGCCCTCATCGCCGAGATCGCCGACTGGCTGGAGAGGTACATCGAGATCGAAAGGATCCTCCGCCCTGAAGGGGGCGGGCTGGGGTTCGAGTTTCCTCCCGGATTTCCAAGGGCTGTTTCTTCGATGGAGGATGTCGAGGCGGCGGCCCTCGATCTGCGCCGAGCGTGGGACCTGGGGTCGGACCCGATAGAGAACCTCGTCCACCTCCTGGAGGACAGGGGCATCAAAGTGGGTGTGATCGACCTGGAAGATGGCGTGGGGTTTGATGCCTGCACCTTCTATGCCGGGGACGATGTCAGAGCTCTGGTCGTGGTGGCCAGAGGTGATCTGCCCGGCGACCGGCAGCGGTTCAGCATCGCTCACGAGCTCGGCCACCTGATGATCGAGCCCGGTGGAGACCTGGACGCCGAGAAGGCCGCCCACCGCTTCGCCGGAGCTTTTCTCGTTCCGGAAAAGGCGGCCCGTTTCGAGCTGGAGCTGGGGGAAGGGGGGAGGCGAAACCTCAGCGATTTTGAGCTTCTGGCCCTCAAACAGAAGTACGGCATGAGCATGCAGGCCTGGATCTATCGGGCAAAGGATCTCGGGATAATCTCCGAAGAGAGGGCGGAGGGCCTCTTCAAGAAGTTCAGGGCCCGAGGGTGGCACAAGACCGAGCCCGGCGCCCAGATCCCACCAGAGTGGCCGATGCGGTTTGAGCTTCTCGTGAACCTGGCCTTGGCTGAGGAGGCGATCTCGAAACGTAGGGCCGAAGAGCTGCTGAATAAACTGGTCGAGCAGTCTGTGACAGAGACTGCGGAGGAGGATGAGATCCGGCTGCCCAAAGATGAAGTGGAACTTCGGCTCGATCAAGATCGATAGATATGATGCTTTTCAGAACCTTTCGCGCTCTCCATTCCCTTCATTCGTGGTCGTTCATAGTCGAGAGCAGAACAAAGGATGGTTTTTGTGGAGATGTGCAAAGGCTTAAATAGTCACAAACCTTTCCAGCCCCCTGCGTTAAGCTGTTCTGTTTTATGGTTTTTCGCAAAGGATGGTGCAAAGTTTGTACGGTAATAATAGAGGCTCTTTTGGTGCCAGCGGGTTTGGTCCCTCTGCGCCAGTCGAGACTGGAAAGGAATACGACGTTGAGATCGAGGACATATCAAAGCAGGGAGACGGCATCGCCAGAATTGAGGGTTTTGTCATCTTCGTTCCAGAGACCGGTGTTGGCGATAAGTCCACCATAATGGTCGACAAGGTTATGCAAAGGTTTGCAATAGCCCACAAGGTCTAAAATTATCATCTGCCTTAAACGTCGTTGGCGGTCTGCGCAGCGATTTCGCTGCGCTCGATTGCTTTACTAAAAGATCGTTTGTCGCTCTCGTCTCCGATCTGCTCGATTTCTCGGGACGGGAATCTTCTGTTTGTCGATCTGCGATATGCTGGTGGCAAGACGGAAGAAGCGAGAAGTGGGTGCAGAGTTTGGGGCGAATTCGTTAGCTTCGCAGGCTTTTGACTTTCTCGCTGTTTTTGCGTGGCGGCTATCGGGCAATGCAGGGACGAATACGCGCAAAACTTACAGGATATTTAAAATTAAGGAGACATATACATGAGCAAGACACAAAACCAAAACTCAATCGAGGGGCAGAATCTGGACAGCACGCTCAAAGATGCAGCAGAAGGCTACGGAGATCTGGTGGCCATATCGGTGGTCCACAAGGTGAGCATGAGAGCCCTCCGATCCAGGTTGAAAGAATTGCAGATAGAACGAGCGTGAGAACGTCAAAGTGAAAGAGAAATTTAGCTAGAAAGTGACTTGATTATGAGTGAAGAGTGAAGATATGAATGGAGATTTGACGATCGATGGGAAGGGCATTATAGCTGAAATAGCTGGAAGGATCAGATGGACCGCCCAGGGATGGCCCGTGCCGGAAGGTCGAGAGGACGACCGGGCACTTCAGAAGTGTTATTCTTGGCTCGCTTGGCAGGATCTTCCTCTTGCGATGGTGCCTGAGAACGATTCCGAGTTCGACGAGTTTGTATCTTCGAACATCTTCCTCGAGATCAGCTTCGACGGCCGAGACCTCAACGGTCTTGGTTTCGTCACCAGAGAGTACGTTGAGATGTTCGGTCGGAGACCGAACGTGACCCTCGTCCCCGCCGCCTTTGGAGCGAAAAAAATGCTCTCACGGCTGAAGGCATTCAACTTCTCCAGAGAAGGATAACGGCGAGGCAGAGAGGTCCGGATTCTCCTGTCCCGATCTTCGATCCTGATCTCCAAAATCTGAAACGGCCTTTCGCCTGAGCATCTTCAGCCTCTTTTACGCCGCGATCGATTCGAAGATCGATTCGAGATTGTTTTGTGACTGTGACCTTACTCGCCTCTTCGATTTGATCAACGATTGCCTTGCAGAAAGGGCAATGGGTCCCTCTTTCTGTAGACCAGAGCCTGGCAGATGGCGATGAGATCGCCCTTATCGGTTTTGACCTGGATGCTGTAGGTTGCAACTCGGTTGGACCTGCTGACCTCCCGTCCCTCGGCCAGGAGGGTGTCGCCCTTCTTCGGAGAGCTGACGTAGGTGACGCTCATGCTGGGGGCCACCGAGACCGTGCCGTGGGAGTTGGAGGCGACCTCGAAGGCCTCGTCGATCAGGGAAAATATGGCCCCACCGTGGGCCATCCCGAAGACGTTCTCCATATCCTCGGTGAACTCCATCTCCACCAGAGAATAGCCGCTATCCACCTCGACCAGCACAAGCCCCATCTTCTTTGCGTAGGGCTCCTCTTCGACCCTTTTTCGGATCGCCTCGAATATCTCCTTGCCCATCAATCAGCATCTCCCAACAATCGCTATCGCCGTCCATGGGTCATCGGTTAAGACAAGAATCGCGATGTGGCAGCGATCTCGGTAGCAAGTCCGATGAGACTGGCCTGATCAAAAAGGGTACAGCAAGCCCTTCTTGAAATCGGATCTCGTCTATGTAACGCATAACTCGTGTGAAAAACGGCTAGATTATGTAGCTCAAAATCCTTAACCGATGACCAATGTATCGCCGTCTGAACTTGTGATCTCAACATCTCAAAGTTGGAGGTCGTACCTGACTTCAGTGACGATGCTCCCCCAAATCTCGGAGGTCTTCTCCTCTGTCTTCTCAAAGCCGAGAGATTCGTAGAGGCTCGTTGCGGCCTCAAGACCCCGGACCGTCCAGAGGAAGACGGCTGAGTACCCGACAGATCGAGAGAAAACCAGCGCCTCCTCCACGAGCCTCCGACCAAGGCCGAGCCCTCTCACCCTCGGGTCCAAAAGGAGCCACCGGAGCTGAGCCTCCCCGTCGGAGAAGTTCACGATGGCGACGGAGCCGACGATCCGTCCTGCCTTCCCCCCTCTCTCCTCGGCTCCCTCTGCCAATTCGACGATCCAGATCCGGTCCCGAGGCGAGCTGGACTTGACGAACTCGGCCAGGGGCCCTGCGACGTAGGCGTCGAAGGTGTGGTCCCACCCCTGCTCCTCGGAATAAACGACCCCATGCAGATGGACCGCCTGCCCGATGTCGCCGGGTCTCAGGTCGTTTCGGATTGAGATCGAACGGCTCTGGTTCTTTGGGTGCGTCGCCTTCATGCTCCGAGTCTTCCTAGTGTCTCGACATATTTCAAAATTGCCTCTCCCCTCCGTCGACGTTTTGTTGTGACCTCCGACGGAACCTCTGGCCTGGCAGCTCCGTATCGAGAAGGTTGAAACCTCATATTCTGGATAATTTTAAACGATATGGAGATCATAAAGTACCGGGTATACTTTTGGCTGGTGAGCGATCTTGAGAACAATCTTGCTGTTGGGGCTCGCTTTGGCGGTGGGCCTAGTGGTGACATCGGGGACGGGGCTTGGGGCCGGTCTGGTCATGGAAAAGAGCCCGAGCCTCCTGGGAAGTCCCCTGGAAGTATCGATCGAAAAGAAGCTCAGTACAACAGAGCCGACTGAAGCGGAAAAAGAGCAGGAAGAAAATTACTACCTCGTCGGAAACCTCGAGGACGTAAAAGGCGTCGTCGTTACCGACGCGGGCGAGCAGCAGACCAGCTTCAGGGGCGAGATCGCCTTCGTGGCTGAGCCGGGCGACCGGGGCGATCTGAAGCTGGTTTTGACCAGGCTCAACCTGGTATCGAGCGGGGTTGCCACAAAGAAGGGCGACTCTGGGGTCATCGGCCTCAACCTGGTAGAGCCGGAGTACAGGATCTCCTACGACTCAAGGACGGGCCAGTTCTCGACCGAGTTTCAGTCGACCCTCCACTACGCCCTGATCGACGAGATCAAGGGCTACATCCCCAGCAAGTCCGAGGAGGGCGACCTCTTCCTCTCCTACACCGAATCGATGGCAGGCAAAGTAGAGGGAAGTCTTCCCGAGGGTCTTAAGGCGGCGGACGAGGGGGAGATCACCATGAACGCCGAGATCCATCTGGAGCTTGAACGCTCCGTCGTCGGATCTCTCCGGAACATGGTGGTGTACCTCGATCTGACCAAGCTCTGGTGGTACCTGGAGACAAGCCCCACCGAGATCCTCCTGGTCCAGCCGGTCTTCATAGGGACAGGGCCATCGGACCCTTCGGCCACGGGGACTGTCTACAACACCCTTCTGGACCGATCGGCGGAGATCTGGGACCGGTGCGGAACCGTCCGGTGCATTGCGATCCGGTCCAAGACGCCCGTCTACGTCAACAACAACGCATACCGGGTGCTGAACAGCGAGGCTGAGGCGGCAGCCCTCCGGGCGGAGGTCGACGTAGCCGACTCGGTGGAGGTCTTCGTGGTCGAGCGGTGGGACCCCTACTTCGACGGTGGCGGAGCATGCTGGAGCAGCGGGACCGCCTCTGCCAAGATCGTGACCTGCGATCAGCAGCTGGCTGTGCCCTGCCCGATGCCTGCTGGGCTTTGGGGATGTTCGGCCGGCGAGGGCGGCTCCTGTGGCGACGTGAACTACTACCATCTTGCCCACGAACTTGGCCACGCCGTGAACCTGCTCCATCCGGGCGATTATCGGCCGGGGATGGTGGCCGGATCGTCTGCGTCGATCATGGAGCCCAGTGGCTTCTGCCGCGACAACCCCAATGTTCAGAGCGCTCGCAACTGCCGAAGCGCTTCCAGTCCGCTGCTCTATTCGGGCAGGTCCTCTTGCACCGGAAGTCCCGACATCATGGACTGAACGCTCAGAAGCTGCCCGCGAGGGAGATTCCCGGGCAGCTCTCGATTATTTTTGTCGCGAAACTTTGTCGATAGAATAAGCCTTGGAGGTCATCCCCTCAGAACCCCTGTCCATCCGGTCCCGCCGCAGGCAGGGCATCCCCTGATGCAGAGCCTTCCCGTCCCGTTGCAGAGGGCGCACCGTTTCGCGGGCTGGGCCACCATCACCTCTCCTCGGTCATCGCAGGCGGGGCAGCGCCTTCCGTCGGATTTGCCTGCGCCTTTGCAGAAGGCGCAAATTTCGAGAGCGTACTTCGCCGGGGACATAGACATGCGCCGGTCTATTTAGGGGATGATATATGACCAGCCCCCCTCGCCAGGGCGCTTTCGAACCGCTGCCCGCAATCTTGTAGCAATTAAACCGAAAAGCTTATTACTAAATATGATCGTATCATGCAATGCCGCGCGGACAGCATCATCCAGACCTCCACCGCAGCACGAAATCCGTGCCGAAGCTGTGCCCATTTCAACAGAAAGGAGCCCGAACGTTGAGCGACGTTCGGGCCCACTCTCCCGCCTTCAACGGTCGTAAAGGTGGAGTTCTGTTTACTGGTCTTGGGTCAAAAGGTCGTGATCGGGAGAACGGTGAGAGAAAAAGCCGACGATCAGACCATTTCTTTCTCCTACGTTTTCATTTTCCGGTTTCAAGCCCTTCTGCCGTACTTGATCGCGAGAAGGATCCTCTGAACGGCGGTCAGGTTTGATAGAATCGCCGCTAGGACGATCGCTCCCACCAGCCATCCGTTACCGAAGAGGATGGCTCCGATCATCCCCGCATAGATTAAGAGAAGCCTCTCAGCCCTCTCGAGAAGTCCTCCCATCTCTTTTGCCAGAACCTTCTGGTCCTTGACCAGACCCCGGTGGTCGGCGTAGGCCCGGACGAAGGAGGTCATCACAGCCCCGAAGATGAGGATCGCAATCCAGGCGCTGATCGGTATGAAAAAACTGGTTTCAGGGCCGAGATAAAAGAGGAGGCCGAGGATCAGGAGGGCTTCAACGTACCTGTCAAGAACCCCGTCCAGAAAGGCTCCGGCCGCCGAGGTCTGGCCCGTCGTCCTCGCCACGGCCCCGTCCACCATGTCGAGGGCCCCCGAGAGGAGGAATAGAAGGAAACCGAGAAGGAGCCTGTGGCCCCAGAGGGCGAAAAACCCCCCAAAGGCGACCGCCAGGGCGAGGGCGGTCCAGGCGTTGGGGGAGAGACCGAGGCGGGCGAGGCCGGCCAGGGATCTGTCCACCTTCTTTCCGTCCACCAGACGGGACTTGAGCATCCTGGTCGGAGACGAAAAGGAGGTATTAAACCCTTTTGTCCTGTTCTGACCCGATTTCAGGTCACAATCCGAGGCCTGCCAGGAACCGCTCGATCCTGTCGACCGCCTCCAGGATCTCCTCTCTCGATGTGGCGTAAGAGCAGCGCAGGAACCCCTCGCCGCTCTCGCCGAAGACGTTTCCGGGGACTGCCGCCACCTTCTGCTCTTTTAAGAGCTTCTCTGCAAACTCCTCAGAAGAAAGGCCCGTCCCCTCGATGGAGGGGAAGGCGTAAAAGGCGCCCTTCGGCTCGAAGCAGGGCAGGCCGAGCCTGTCGAGCTCCGAGACGAAGAGCCGCCTCCTCCGATCGTACTCCCGCTTCATGGCCTTCACCTCCGCCTCTCCCCGGTGGAGGGCCTCCACCGCCGCCACCTGGGCCATGGTGGGGGCGCAGAGCATCGTGTACTGGTGGACCTTGGTCATGGCCCCTACGATCGCGGGGTCTCCGAGGGCGTAGCCCACCCTCCACCCGGTCATGGCGCAGGACTTGGACATCCCGTTCAAAAGGACTGTCCTCTCCTGCATCCCCTCCAGCTGGGCGAAGCTGGCGTGTTTTCCATCGTAGGTGAGCTTGTCATAGACCTCGTCAGAGATCACCAGAAGGTCGTTTTCCACCACCAAGTCCGCGATCTCCTCCAGGTCCTCGCGGGTCATGATCGCCCCCGTGGGGTTGTTGGGGTAGCTCAAAACCAGGGCCTTCGTCCTCTCGTTTATGGCGTCTCCGAAGTCCTCGGGCCGGAGCTTGAACTCCTCGGAGAGCCTCGTTGCGACCGGCCTTGGAACGCCTCCGGCGAGGAGGACGTCGGGGACGTAGGCGACGTAGCAGGGCTGGGGCACGATCACCTCGTCTCCGGGGTTGATCGTCGCCCTGAAGGCGAGATCGACGGCCTCGGAGACGCCGGTGGTGATCAGAATCTCCTCTTCGGGATCGTAGTCGAGGGCCAGGTCCTTCGCTGTCGATTCCGCCAAGATCTCCCTCAGCTCAGGAAGGCCCTTGTTTGAGGTGTAAGATGTGTGGCCGCACTCAAGGGAGTAGATGCAGGCCTCCCTGATGTGCCAGGGGGTTGGAAAGTCCGGCTCGCCCACACCGAGGCTGATCACGTCCTCCATTCCCACGACGATGTCGAAGAACTTCCTGATCCCCGAAGGGGGCATATCCCTGACCGTCGTTGAGAGGTGGGACTCCGGCCTCCATAGAGCGGGCTTCTCCATCACTAGCTTCTTGTTTTTCGCGCCGATCTCGCTATTATTCATGCGGTGACCACCAGTCGCTTGGGCTGGACCCTGTCGTAGAGGATGACCCCGTGCTCCTTGTAGCTTTTGAGGACGAAATGGGTGCAGGTCGACTCGACCCCCTCGAGGGTTGCGATCTTCTCGGTGACGAAGAAGGCGACGTTCTTCATCGACCTGCCCTTGACCGTGAAGGATATGTCGTGGTCGCCCGATATCAGCCTCACAGACTGGACTTCGGAGAACCGGGCGATCCTCTCGGCGATGGCGTCGTATCCCTTGTCCCGCTGGAGAGAGACCTTAAGCTCGATCATGGCGTAGACGTAGCCGTCATCGATCTTCTCCCAGTTGATCATGGTCATGTACTTCCTTATGACCCCCATATCCTCCAGGCTCTTGATCTCTGCTGCGACCTCCTCCTCTGAACGGCCCAGCAGGGTTGCGATCTCCCCTGGGGTGGCCCTGGCGTTCTCCTCCAGCACCTCTAAGATCTCCTTGGCGAAGTCCCTCATAGATCCTCCCGTTTCGATCTGAAAGGGATTATAGTTTTCCTCTGGGGTTTGCCCCCTTTCCCATCGTTCCGTTTGGATAGGGCGTGACGACGATTTGTCCAAAGGCGAATCAAGAAACCTCACCACCAGTCTCTGATGAGCATCTCAAAGAAGGACTCGTTCCACGTGGCGTTGACGCGAAGGGGAATTGGGTCCACAGGGCCTGTGAGGTTTTCGAAATCGCGGAACATGCTCTCGTTTCTCATGAGATGGTAGAAGGGCGGATCCGCCCCGACTGGGTATCTGGTCTGGTTGAAGATCCCCTCTCCAGCCGAGCGGTTCACAACCCCGATTCCCTCTCCGGCCAGGAGCGACTCCAGCTCGTCCAGGCCGCCGGTGAAGTTGAGGGCAAGAGGGTCGAAAGCTGCCGATGCCACCGCCACCATCGAGAAGAGCAGGAAGAATATCAGACGCACGTTCTGCCTCCGGAATATATAGAACTTTGGATTTAAGCCCCGGGCGTGATTCGAACACGCGACCTAGTGATTACAAGTCACTCGCTCTAGCCAGCTGAGCCACCGAGGCCCGTTTCATCCCGTTCCATCCTCAACATTTAAAGACTTTGCTCCGCCCGGACGCGGTCCAGGAGCCTGCAGCTCGCGCAGATACCGTCGCTGGATGGCTCGCCGCACCTCGTGCATGGGATGACCTCGTAAGAGCCGGGGGGCTGGAGCGCGAGGATCCTGTCAAAGCCCCTCATGATCGAGTACTTGGTTCCCGGGTGCTTCGCCTCAAGGTCGTTCAAGAGGTCTTTCACCTCCTGCCTCATCGCCCTCGATATGTAGGGGCAGGCCGAGGTGTCAATGGGAACTCCGTGAGTTATGGCGTAGAGGCCCATCTCCTTCTCGGGAACGCGGTGGAGCGGCTTGATTCTCGGCACCATGCCTTCGAGGGCCCTTTTCGGCCTGAGCCTGTAGAGCCGGTCGATGTCCCCTTTCAGGTAGTTGAGCATCACCGTCTGGGTCTCGTCGTCGAGGTTGTGGCCGGTGGCGACGGCGTCGGCGCCCAGGTCCCGTGCCGTTTTGTTGAGGAGACCCTTTCGTAAGACACCGCAGAAGCTGCAGGGCCCCTGAGAATGGTCCTGGGAGGCCATGAGGTCTGTGGTGACGCCGAAGTTATCATCGAGCCTCTCGACGACGTGCTCGATTCCGAGCCGCTTTGCAACCAGAGCCGCGGCCTCGATCGTCTTCGGCCTGTACCCTTCGATCCCCTCGTCGATGGAGAGGGCGACCAGCTCCACGTCCTCCCTGTAGGAGAATAGGGAATGGAGGATCATGAGGAGGGAGGAGCTGTCCTTTCCGCCGGAGATGGCCACAGCTATCCTGCAGGGTTTCCCGAAGATCCTGTAGGTCCGGAGGACCTCCTTCACCTTCCGGTGGACGTCCTCCTCGAAGTGCTGGGCGCAGAGGTGCTTTCCCGAGTACTTCTGAAATACCACGGCCCGCCCCGAGCACTTGTCGCATGAGATCATCGTACCGACCGGGATCTGATGGGATATAAGAACCTACCCTGTCAACGGTTGATCTTGTATCTGAGGATCGCCGCAACCCCACCCAGGGCACAGAGCCTCTTTCCGGGCTCAAACTCCGAGCTGAAGATCACGACCCTTCCTCGGGAGTTCGATACCGACCTCATCAAGTCGTCCATCTCGGGCCTTCGAACAAGCTCGTCAGAGACCATCAGCGTCTCGACGGCCCCAAGGTCAGCGGTCCCCCTCACCTCGGCGGGACCGTAAGCTGCCCTGCCGTCGGTGGCGATCTCTCGGAGCAGGTCCTCGATCAGGGTCGTCTCCAGGGCGAGCCTGCTCTCCTCCAGGATCTTGTCGATGGCGCCCCGCCGGAGGACCTCCTGGAACCCCGAGACTCCCATGGTAGTGGCATCGTACAGGACGATCCTCGAGGCTAGGTCGGGATAGGTGGCGTCGATCCTCTTTTTGAGATCCTCCTTGGTGAAGCCGGGACCTGCCACGATCACCTTCGAGCCGGAGACGGCAACCCTGTTGAGCTCCTTTGCAGCCTCGTCCAGAAACTCGGACCTGCGGTCTCCTCCTTTGCCGCCCATGCCCTTGCCGCTCCCCATCTTGATCTCCGAGGCGGTCTCGACGCCGAACTGCCGGAGGACTCCTATCGCCGCCTCCCCCTCCTCGATCAGGGCGATCACCACCTTCGGCCGTTTCGACTCGGCCACGGCCTCCTTGATCCGCGCAAATTCGTCGGGCCGCCACCTCTTGACGATGGAGACGTCGGCCCCGGGCTCCAGGTTCAGGGTGTGGTAGGAGGCGACGTCTGGCCCCACCTCGATCACCCCGTGGACCCGGAGCCAGTTGGAGTGGGTGTGAAACTCCACCGACTCCGCCCTTATACCAAGCCTCACGGGCCTTCGTTCGAGCTTCTCGGGCCTGAGCTTATCGGTGGAGGCTGACGCCTTTCGGTGGGTGAGGGCGAAGACGAGGTCGCCGGGCGCTATCAGGTACTTGAGGTGCCAGAGGTCGTCGATCGACTCAGGCACGAGGGTAATCTCCCCCTCCTCGCCGCGCAGGCTCTTTTTCAGAACGCGCATGATATACCCTTCTGATCAAAAAGCTTAAATGGATTGCCTGAAAAGGCAGGGTTCGAGCCGCCATAACTCAGTTGGTAGAGTGTCTGGCTGTTAACCAGATCGTCACAGGTTCGAGCCCTGTTGGCGGCGTCTTAAAAAAACGTTTCTTGGGCCTGTAGCTTAGTCCGGTTAGAGCGCTCGGCTCATAACCGAGCGGTCGCCGGTTCAAATCCGGCCAGGCCCATTTTCCCAAATAAACTCAACAAAACTCAGCAGCTAGACGCCTCTTCTGCCAGGGTTTTGGCAACAATTTGCCAGGAGGATATCTTCTTCTTGTTGAGCCCTGTCTTCTCGGCCAGATCCTCCACCTCGGCTCCGGCGAGATCGAGGGCGGTCTTGATCCCGGCAGCACCGAGCTTCTCCAGAGTCTTGGGGCCGATCCCCGGGATTTTGGCGAGAGCATCGACCTCGGCCTTCTTCTTTGCCTCCTCGGCCTTCTTCGCCTGCCACTGGTCGAAGTTGCATTTGGGGCAGCCCAGGTCCCAGGGCCGTTTGCCCTTGTTGATTATGCGGATGTGGTACATCCCGTGCTCTTCGCATACCTTGTCGGTGACGATGATCATACCGAACTTTGGAAGGGGCAACGTGAAGGTGCAGTCGGGGTAGCCCGTACATCCGATGAACCTGCTGCCGCGCCGTCCCCTCCTGATGATAAGCTCGGATTTGCAATTTGGACAATTGCCCACGATCTTGTCGGTCCGAAGCCCCTCTCGAAGGGAGGTCTCTATCTCCTCTCTGTGCTTGAGAAGATCGTCGAAGACGGTGTCCAGCATCGACCTCGACTCCTCGATCACCTCTCCTTCTCCAATGCGACGCTCGGCGATATTCGTCATGCCCTCCTCCAGGGTCCGGGTCATCTCCGGTTTGGTGATGGTGGGCGAGTGGCGTTCGAGGGCCTCGATCACTGCATAAGCTGTGTTCGTCGGCTTCATGGGGTTTCCGTGGACGTAGGCTCTCGCGTAGAGCTTGCTTATTATCTCGTGCCTCGTCGACTTCGTCCCCAGGCCCAGCTCGTCCATCAGCTTCACGAGCCTGCCCTGACCGTATCTCGAGGGTGGCTGAGTCTCCTTGTCGACGAGGTCTTTTCCGAGAACCATCAGCTTTTCCCCCTCGACGAGCTCGGGCAGGATCTGCTCGGCAGCCTTGCTGTAGGGGTAGCAGGCCCTCCATCCGGCCTCGATCTGTCGAGCGCCCATCGCTTTGAAAGGCTCGCCACCGATGTCCAGCTTGACGTTCATGACGATCCATCTGGAGGGCTCGGATAGGGTGGCCAAAAAGCGCCTTACTACCAGCTCGTAGATCTTCCACTGGTCGCTCTTCATATCCTTCTTGGTGACCGAGGCCGTCGGGTATATGGGCGGATGGTCCGTCGATCTCCTCTTTCCCCTGGTCGGCACCATCGGCCCTTTCAGCACCCTCTCGGCGTCCTCTCGGAATGGCCCCTTCTTGAAGATCGAGACGAGGGCCAACAGGTCGAGGGTGGTCGGGTAGACCGTGTTTTCGGTTCTGGGATAGCTTATGAACCCGCTCATGTAGAGCCACTCTGCGATCCTCATGGCGTTGGCTGCGGAAAAGCCGATGCCGCTTGCGGCGCTGATGAAGGCGGTGGTGTCGAAGGGGGCCGGTGGCCTGTCGGTCCTCGTCTTCTCCTTTATGGAGATCACCTGGGCGACGTCGCTGAGGCCGTCAAATATCGCTCTTGCCTCGTCTCCCTCCCAGATCCTGCCCTTTTCGTGCTTGACCCGGAGGTCCTTTTCGAGATCGGCGTAGATCTCCCAGTAGGGCCGGGGCTTGAAGGCCTCGATCTCCTTCTCCCGATCGACGATCAGGGCCAGGGTCGGTGACTGGACCCTTCCCACCGATAGAAACCCCTTCCCGAGCCTTCCAGCGGTGATGGATATGAACCTGGTCAGGGCCGCTCCCCAGATCAGGTCCACAACCTGCCTCGCCTCCCCGGACGAGGCGAGATCATAGTCAACCTCTCCAGGAGATTCGAAGGCGTCCAGGATCTCGCCCTTGGTTATGGCGCTGAACCTGACCCGGTCGGCTTTGATATCGGGGTTCGCCTCTTCGGCTATCCGGAGCGCCTCCACCCCGATCAGCTCTCCCTCCCGATCGTAGTCGGTGGCTATGGTGATCTGGTCTGCATCCTTTCCGAGATCGTGAAGTGTGGATACTATCTTCGCCTGGGTGGGCTTGGTCACCACCTGGGCGTGGATCAGGTCTCTGTAGTCCACCTTTTGCCAGTTGTTGTACCCGGGCGGGTAGTCCACCCCGACTATATGGCCGGAGAGGCCCATGACCACCTTGTCGTCGAAATGAAAAGTCTCGATCCCGTGGACTCTTTTGACCTTGGGCTTCGAGCTGGCGAGAATGTGGGCGATCCGCTTGGCCACGTTGTGCTTTTCCGCAATGATGAGATGCATCCGATCTCCGCCAGTTCTGGAGATGATATAAGTATTTATCGCAGACTTCAGTCATCGTGCTGAAGGGCGCACAGAAGATGCGTGCGCGGCAGGCGGTTTCCACCGCCCGTTTTCACATTTTCTTTTCTTCCGGGTTTTGCGCGTTCCTCGCGGCACCTTTCGACCGTCAGTTTACAGATAATACATATTATGTGCAAACGGTCCGAGACTGTCAAACTCGCGTAACACAATTACATGCACTCAGTATTCATTTTCCAAATTTTAACTTGATGTTCGAGGTTCTGATCGAATACAGCATGATTAATATATGAGCAACATTTGACCTATGGACTGATTAATTTCCTCTTTTAGACCGCATTATCCAGATGTATTATCATTATTTTGCTCTATTTGTCCGCACAGCCATTTTCTCACGAGTTCTTGCATTCTGGGCACCATATTTCGACATATTCGAATAAATGCATTGTCATGAAATGCATCGCACAAAAACTTTAAGTAGCGATATGACCATGGATGATAAGGCGGGAGACTGTAGGAGAGAGGATCATTGCCGGGTATGATAATGCTGGACAGCATATCGTACCATTCGCTCCGGCAGCCCCCATTCGTCCAGTTTTCTGCTAAAAGGTAAAGGAGGAAAAAGAACGTGTCTGACAAAATAGACCTCTATAGTGACCGTGGCGTTCTTTTAAAGAGTGACGTTGACCTGAGCGCCGTCAGCCCACTCAAGAACGCTGCGATGAAGAAGCTGATCAACCTGACCAAGCGAACCGTTGCGGTCAACCTGGTGGGAGTCGAGAACGCTCTTAAGACCGGAAAGGTCGGAGGGCAGGGCAGGCAGATCAAGGGACGCGAGCTCAAGTACGACGTCGTTGCCAACGCCAACGCCCTCGCCGCCAGCATCAAGAAGCTGCTCCAGGTCGAAGAGGGAGACGACACCAACGTCCAGATCCTGGGAGGAGGAAAGCAGCTTCTGGTCCAGGTACCCACTGCCAGGGTTGACGTTGCATCAGAGTTCGTCGTCGGAATGACCGCTGCCGCCGCCGCCACCACCGAGGCGCTCATAGGGCAGTTCAAGGCCACCATGTACGACGCCCCCATGGTACACGCCGCAGTCTGGGGCCAGTACCCACAGACGGTCCCCATGTCCGGCGGAAACATAGCCTCTGTTCTCAACATCCCCCAGAACGATGAAGGTCTCGGCTTCGCTCTGAGGAACGTCATGGCAAACCACGTCGCTGCCATCACCAAGAGGAACGCCATGAACGCCGCTGCCCTCTCCTCCATCTACGAGCAGATCGGAAACTTCGAGATGGGCAACGCCATGGGCATCTTCGAGAGGTACCAGCTCCTCGGCCTCGCCTATCAGGGACTGAACGCCAATAACATGGTATACGACCTGGTCAAGGCCAACGGCAAGACCGGAACCATCGGAACAGTAGTCCAAAACGTCGTCGAGAGGGCCATCGAGGACAAGGTCATCAAGGCCGGCGAGAAGTTACCCTCCGGATTTACCATGTACGAGGCAGTGGACGTCTCCAAGTGGAACGCATACTGCGCGGCAGGCACTCTCGCAGCAACAATGGTCAACTGCGGTGCTCTTCGAGGCGCCCAGGCTGTGTCCTCAACGCTGCTCTACTTCAACGACATAATTGAGAAAGAGACCGCTCTGCCCGGCTGTGACTGGGGCAAGGTCATGGGAACCGCTGTCGGTTTCTCCTTCTTCAGCCACTCCATCTACGGCGGCGGCGGACCCGGCGTCTTCAACGGCAACCACGTCGTGACGAGGCACTCTCGAGGATTCGCCATCCCCTGCGTGTGCGCTGCAGTTGCTCTTGACGCGGGCACTCAGATGTTCACTCCGGAGATGACTTCCGGACTGGTTGGAGCCGTTTACGGAGAGATCAAGGAATTCCGCGAGCCTATCGTCTCAGTTGCGGAGGCTGTTTAGATAGGTTGAGTATGCATGGTCACTAAATCAGACACGGAACCAGTCCAGATTGAGATATTCCCCCGGAAGTTCCTCAAACCGGAGACGGCAGAGTGCCTTCTCGGCGAGATCTACCGAGAGGGCGGACTCGTCAGGATAATGATCCAGGGGCCGAACCTTCCAAAGGCGGTGCCTTATGGTCCTGGCAAGGGACTACCGGTAGAAGAGAACCGGGATCTTCTCCTAAAGCTGGGTGATCAGGCCCTTGAGCTGAGGGTTAAAGTAGGAAGGATCTGGCTTGAGCTTGAGAGCGAGGAGTATCTAGAAGGTGTCAAGGCGGCGTGTGAGCGAACGTTGCCCTGCCCCTTCGAGATGAAGCGTAAACGGCTATTTCACACCAAGCCGACCGTCTCCGACTACGCAAAATACGGAAGCGAGATCGAAGACGAGCGGATACTTGGGCTGGTCGATCCGAAGGGCAAGAGGGAACGAGATCTTGCCATGCTGTCTGATTCGAGAGGTGACTGATATTTTCACAAGGAGGTTTAGGATATGGCATACAAACCCCAATATTATCCAGGCACTACGTCTATAGGTGTAAACAGACGTAAGCACATGTCTGGCGATCTGGAGAAGCTGAGAGATATCTCCGACGCTGACATCGTAACCATAATGGGCCACAGGGCTCCTGGTGCAGACTACCCCAGCACCCACCCCCCAATCGCTGAGATGGGCGAGCCCGACTGCCCCATAAGGCAGCTTGTAACGCCCACCCCCGGCGCAGCTGCTGGAGACCGAATCAGGTACTCCCAGTTTACTGACTCCATGTACAACGCACCCTCAATCCCCTACTGGAGAAGTTACTGGGGAGCTATCAACTGCAGAGGCGTTGACCCGGGAACTCTGTCCGGCCGACAGATCATCGAGGCCAGAGAAAGAGACATTGAGGAGTACACCAAGGTCCAGATGGACTCCGAGATGACCGACCCAGCCCTCGCAACGATGAGGGGCTGCACCGTCCACGGCCACTCCCTGAGGCTGGACGAGGACGGAATGATGTTCGACATGCTGGCGAGGACTGAGCTCGGATCCGACGGCAACGTCTACTACGCCAAGGACCAGGTCGGCATCCCCCTGGACAAGAAGATCAACTCCGGAAAACCCATGACCGAGGCCGAGCTGGCCAAGAGAACCACCATCTTCAGGTGCGACAACATCTCCTTCGGTGGACCCTGTACCGCAGAATCGAGAACTTTCGACGAGGGCTTGCTCGCCCTGCACCACATGTGGGAGCGCAGAAGCAAGTGGGGATTCAGGCCAGAGTAAATGGTGGTGAAATAAGATGGGAAAGATTCACACTAAAAAGCTGTTCGTTAAGGCTTTAAACAAGAAGTTCGGCAAGGACTTCGACCTTTCAGGCACAACGACCGTCTATGAGAGGAAGGGTCCCACGCAGAACGCTCGTAAGGTAGAGTTCATGGCGGCCGCCAAGAAGCTGGAGGGCAAGAGAGGCATATCCGGATACAACCCGATGTTGCACTGTGGTGGCGTGCCAATGGGGCAGAGGCAGCTCGTCCCCTACAAGCTCTCCACCACCGAGTACGTCGTAGAGGGTGACGACCTCCACTTCGTCAACAACCCCGCCATGCAGCAGATGTGGGACGACATTCGAAGGACCATCATAGTCGGTCTGGACATGGCCCACGAGGTGCTGGAGAAGAGGCTGGGCAAGGAAGTTACCCCTGAGACGATCAACAACTACCTCGAGATTCTGAACCACGCCATGCCCGGCGCAGCCGTGGTCCAGGAGCACATGGTTGAGACCCACCCCGGTCTCGTCGACGACTGTAACGTCAGGATGTTCACCGGCGACGACGACCTCGCGGACGAGATCGACGACCAGTACCTGATCGACATCAACAAGCTCTTCCCCGCCGACCAGGCAGAGGAGCTGAAGGCAGCCATGGGCAAGACCTCCTGGCAGGCCATCCACATCCCGACCATCGTATCGAGGACTTGTGACGGCGGTACCACCTCCAGGTGGAGTGCCATGCAGCTGTCCATGACCTTCATCGACGCCTACAACATGTGCGCCGGTGAGGCCGCTGTGGCAGACCTCGCCTTCGCCGCAAAGCACGCGGCAGTCATCCAGATGGGCGAAATGCTCCCCGCCAGGAGGGCCAGAGGCCCCAACGAGCCCGGAGGAGTCAGCTTCGGGTTCATGGCCGACATGGTTCAGACCCAGAGAGTTAAGCCCTGGGACCCGCCACAGATCTCCCTGAACGTCGTCGCTGCTGGAACGATGCTCTACGACCAGATCTGGCTGGGCAGCTACATGTCCGGTGGTGTCGGGTTCACCCAGTACGCCACTGCAGCCTACACCAACGACGTCCTGGACGACTTCTCCTACTACGGCTGCGACTACGGCGTAGACAAGTATGGAGGCTGGGGAGAGGCCCCGTCCACCTTAGAGGTCGTCAAGGATCTGGCCACCGAGACCACACTGTATGACATGGAGCAGTACGAGTCCTTCCCGACCCTGATGGAGGACCACTTCGGTGGATCCCAGAGGTCAGGCATCATGGCCGCTTCCTGTGGTGTCACCTGCGGCTGCCTGACTGGAAACAGCCAGATGGCCTTGGCAGGGTGGTATCTCAGCCACATGATCCACAAGGAAGGCTGGGGCAGGATGGGCTTCTTCGGATACGACTTGCAGGACCAGTGCGGTCCGACCAACGTCTTCAGCTACCAGGGCGACGAGGGCAGCCCGCTGGAGATCAGAGGTCCCAACTATCCGAACTATGCCATGAACGTCGGTCACCAGGGCGAGTATGCAGGCATCTCCAGCGCAGCTCACGCTGGCCGCGGAGACGCCTACTGCTGCAACCCGATGGTCAAGGTCACCTTCGCGAACCCCGCGCTCCTCTTCACCTGGGAAGACATCCGCAAGGGATACGGAATGGGTGGAGCAAGAGAGTTCCGCGCGGCTGGCGAGAGATCCCTGGTCATGCCCGCAGTGTAGGCGTTTCGCCTACACACCTTTTTTCCTTTATTTTTCAGAAAAAATGCACATCAATAATAGCGATTCCGCTCTGTCGTCTATACGTG
>CAZNGI010000032.1:0-19236 GCA_964572505.1 uncultured Methanotrichaceae archaeon
GATTATTAATCATAATGACCACTAGATTTTAAGATAGAAGCTGATGATCAGCCAGGATAGAATGTGCCGGATGTTGCTGGCAAGTTCCTGGACGAAGATCAGGATCTATCGGAACATAGTTTAAAGATGGATTATGCAGCTGAAATCCTTTGCCGGTGGACTGAACTATAATTTCAAAATGGAGGTGGGCGTTGAATGAGCGCAGAATCTTCGGAAGGGCAGAGCAGCCAAGAGCCGGACGAGATGAAAATCCTGCGGGAATATAAGGGATGGTTTTTCGGGCTGGGCATGGTCCTGATAATCCTGGGCATCGCAGCCATCAGCTTGCCAATGTTCGTCGCCCTGACCATCGACGTGATCGTGGGCGCGATCCTGGTAATCGGCGGCGTAGCTCACGTCGGCCACGCTTTTATGTCTCGAAAGTGGAAGGGATTTTTCCTGGGACTCTTGGTGGGGGTTCTCTATCTCGTATGCCGTCTTCTGCTTGAAAAAAAAAAACTGCAAGGCGTGCTCACACTGACGCTATTGCTGGTGGCGTTCTTCATAGTCGATGGCCTTTTCAATATCGGCTTGGCGTTGAAATTAAAACCGATATACGGCTGGTTTTGGCCGCTGACAAACGGCATATTTGCCTTAATTCTGGCTGGCCTGATCTGGTCCGAGTGGCCCAGCTCTGCGGCATGGGCGATCGGCCTTTTGGTCGGGATCAACATAATATTCAGCGGCGTTATAATGGCGGGCTTCGCGCTGAAAGCGCCCGATCTCTGAGCAAGAGTCGGGGGCCCCAGGACGGACGTCTCGAAGATGGGCGTTTCGAATGAAAATGGCCCTACGAGGATCAGGACCTTCCGGCCCTGATGGCCCCTTTCCAGATCTCGTCCGCCCTGTCCACCACCGCCAAGATCTGGTCGTGGATCTCGAGACGGTGCTTGATATCGCTGGCCTTGAGGCCGTTATCCACCGCGAGCCTCATCATCTCTCTGCTCTCGTCCCGCAGCTCCTCGGACTCCTGCCACATCTTCTCTGCGGCCAACGGGTCCTCAGAGCGAAGGTCGATAGATCGGTTTCGAAGATCGTCAGACCTTCTCAATAGCTCCGTTGCCTCTTTTTTGAGCCGTTCCGATTCACTCTGGAGCTTCGCCATATCCTGCTCCATCTCTTCGAAGCTCTTCTCCACAAACTCCTCGTCAATGCCGAACATAAATCCGAACCTCCTAAATCATCTCCAAAAAGATCTCGTGGAACCTGAGGTCGTCTGTCAGCTCGGGGTGGAAGGCAAGGCCCATCAGATTTCCCTGCCTGACCGCCACCGCCATGTCCTCGATCCGGGCCAGGACGTCGACGTCGTCTTGCCAGCCGACTATGGCCGGAGCTCTTATGAAGACCGCGCGGTAAGGCGAGTCGAAGCCCTTCACCTCGAGATCGGCCTCGAAGGACTCCCTCTGGGACCCGAAGGCGTTCCTCATGACCCTGGCATCCAGAAGCCGGAGGGGCTCAAACCTCGTCTCCTCGACGATCTCTTTGGATATGACGATAAGGCCTGCACAAGTGGCCATCAGAGGGACGCCGGACCTTGCAGCTGCCTGGATCTCGGCGCCTACGCCGGTCCTGGCAAGGTGCCTGCTTATGGTGGTGCTCTCCCCGCCGGGGAGGACTATGCCGTCGCAATCGGGAACGATCCCTCTCCTACGAACCTCCACCACCGATCCCTCGCCCCCGAGGGCGCGCTCCATAGCATGGACGTGCTCTGAGACGTCACCCTGGAAGGCGACCACGCCTATCCTCGATCTACCAACCCCTGGTCTGAAGGATCTCGCCCTCTTGGAGGGTCCCAGCATCGATCCCCTTCATGGGATCGCCAAGGCCCGTGGAGATCTCGACGAGCTTTTTGGGGTTGTCGTAGTTGTTCACCGCTTCCACGATCGCTGTGGCCATCAGCTCGGGTTTTTGGGACTTGAATATCCCAGACCCCACGAAGACGCCGTCCGCCCCCATCTGCATCATCAACGACGCATCGGCGGGGGTCGCGATACCTCCGGCGGCGAAGTTCACCACGGGTAGCCTCTGCATATTCCTGCACTCGAGGACCAGCTCGTAATCTGCCTCGATCTCCCTTGCGACCTTCATCAGCTCGTCGTCGTTCATGCCCTTGAGGGTTCTGATGGTGCCTCCGATCAGCCTCATGTGGCGGACCGCCTCTCGAACGTCGCCGGTCCCGGCCTCGCCCTTGGTCCTGATCATGGCCGCGCCCTCCTTCATCCTTCTGAGGGCCTCGCCCAGGTTCCTGGCACCGCAGACGAAGGGGACTGTGAACTTGGCCTTTTCAACGTGGAACTCGTCGGCTGGCGTCAGCACCTCCGACTCGTCGATCATGTCAACCCCGATCGCTTCCAAGATCTGAGCCTCCGCGAAGTGGCCGATCCTGACCTTGGCCATGACCGGTATTGTGACCGAATCGATGATCTCCATGATTATCTTTGGGTCGGCCATCCTGGCGACCCCGGCCATCTTCCTTATGTCGGCCGGCACCGCCTGCAGGGCCATGACCGCCACGGCCCCAGCCTCCTCTGCGATCACGGCCTGCTCAGAAGTGGTGACGTCCATTATGACGCCCCCCTTCTGCATCTTAGCAAAGCCGCGTTTGAGCAGCTCCGTGCCGAAACGAAGTTCTTCCAATTGCATGATAGTCAGATGCCCCGATCTTTTTTAAGCCCTGTACAAGTGAGGGCCGAATAAATAAACTTTGCTCCCTGAACCGACCGCCGCCATCGGCGAAACGGCATCAGGAGAAACGGTGGACGAGCCATAACTCCCGCGACGGAGAGTTGTGGCATCAATTGTCGACCGATTAGACTATTCCCTGTAGATCTCGTACATATAAACGTCCTTGCCCCCCTTCCGGTCGTCCACCCAGACGATCTTGCCGTTTCCGGTCCGAGGATCGGTCTGGTCGCCGGGCCCTGCGAATATCTCCATCTCCTTTCCGGTCGAAATGTCTTTCGCGCGAATGTCCCAGTCGCCCTCACGGTCATCCTGCCAGACCAGGATTCCATCCCGGAGGTGGGGTCTCTCCTGGTCCGAGGGGTCGGAGGTGAGCTGGGTGACCTTGCCGGTGGCCAGGTCGTAGGAGTAGAGGTCCCAGTTCCCGTTCCTGTTGTCCTGCCAGACGACCAGGCTCCCATCGGTGGTGGGGCGGGTCTGGTCGCCGGGCCCAGAGAAGACGGGCTTTCGCGTCTGGCCAGACCACATGTAGACGTCCCAGTTGCCGTTCTGGTTGTCCTGGTAGACGACCAGGGTCCCGCCAGCATCGGGGTCCATCTGGTCGCCCCTTGGCGGGATCGCCTCCCTCGCCTCGGTGGTGTAGAGGGGCTTCTTCTGGACGTCCCACCCGAAGGCGGCTATGGGAAGGTCTCCCCAGGCCAGCGTCTCCTCGCTGATGGAGGGCCTCGAGGGGACGGAGATGCCCCTTTGCAGCTGGGTCCTGTTGACGGTGGGTATGTCCAGGGTCCTGATGGCCCAGGCGTCGAACTGCTGCTCGTAGTGCATCCAGACCACAACGTCGTTTCTGATGTCCGGGTACATGTCGAGCTCGGGACCTGCGGCGAGAGGCCACTCCACGTTCTCGATCAGGTTGTAGAGGTAGATGTCGGGGTTTTCTGTCCTGTTGTCCATCCAGACCACCCAGTCGCCGCTGACGGCGGGGCTCGTCTGGTCCCCGGAGGCCTGAGAGATCACGCTGATCTGATCGGACCCCAGGTTCTGGAATCCGAACTTTCCGCTGGGAGAGATCAGCCAGGCGAGCCTCTGGTCGAAGTCGAGATTGATCTCTCCAGAGCCGTGTGCCACCTCCTTGTCCTTCCAGGTGTTGGGATCGAAGCTGTGGATCGACCAACCCTCTTCGGTTGGCTCCTGGTAGACGACGCGCTTTCCATATACCTTCGGCTGGACCTGATCTCCGAGCCTGGTGTAGGCGCGACCCCACTTTTTGTCCCAGAAGTAGTAGCTAACGTCGCCGGTCGTCGAATCCTCCCAGACGATCATGTTGCCGCTGACGTGAGGATGGACCTGGTCGCCCTCCCCAGTGAGCTTCGTCTCATCGCCTGTGGCCAGATCATAGGCGTAGACGTCCCAGTTGCGGTTCCGGTCGTCCTGCCAGACCAAAAGGTCGCCGCTGATGACTGGATACATCTGATCTCCGGCTTTGTGGGCCAGCAGCTTGATCGATGCCCCATCGAGATCCTTGACCACCACGTCCCAGTCGCCAGAGGAGTTGTCCATCCAGGCGACCCGCCTTCCATAAACCGAGGGGTTCGTCTGGCCGCCCCGCCCCTCGGCGACGGTGATCTCGTCGCCCGAAGAGAGATCCAGGGCCCGAACATCCCAGTCGCCCTTCCGGTCGTCCTGCCAGACCAAGAGGTCGTCCCCGACGTCGGGGTTCCTCTGGTCGCCCGGGGCCCGGACCAGGGGCCGCTCGAACCGGTTATAGAAGTCGAAGCCGAAGATGTCCCAGTCCCCTCCCCGGTTGTCGGACCAGACGATGAGGCTTGCGTTGGTGGCCAGGTCTGCCTTCTCCAAAAGCAGGATCGGATCGTCTCCGATCGACCTCGTCATGATCTGAGGCGCGCCCTGGCTATAGTCCATCCAGACGATCCGATCACCGCTAAAAAACTGAGAACCACCGATGGGTCTAACGTCGAAGGGAAAGCCTCTTGCGTCGTTTGGCTTCTGGGTGAGGGGACCTGTGACTAACGGGACCTCCCTTTCAAGCTCCAGGTCGTAGAGGTAGATGTCCAGGTTGCCGTTCCGATCGTCCAGCCAGGCGACGCGCTTGCCGGAGATGACAGGCTGTACCTGGCCTTCGGTGCTGGTGGTGATCACCGTCTCCTCGCCAGTTCTGAGGTTTTTGGCCCTTATGTCCCAGTTCTCATTCCGATCGTCAATCCAGACTATCACGTCTCCATAGATCCAGGGAGCCTCCTGTTTTCCTGGGTACACAGTCACCTGGGACTCGGCCCCGGTGGTCAAGTTGTAGGCGAATATGTCCCAGTTCCCATTCCGTTTGTCCATCCAGGCCACCGTATCGCCCTCGATCATGGGGGTAAGCTTATTCGAAAGAGCTGTGGTTATTTGTTGCTCCGATCCGGTGGCGACGTCATATAGATATAATTGGCTAATTTGGTCACCGCCGGTCCGGTTGTCGACCCATACGACCTTTCCGTCGCCCACCATCCCGTACCTCTGATCGGAGGGGTCGTCCGTCACCGTTGTCTCCTCCTTCGTCGAGAGGTCGTAGAGGAAGAGGTCGAGGTTTCCAAATCGGTTGTCGGTGTAAAGGATCAGGTCGCCGCTGATGCTGGGGCTGCTCTTCTCGTCTGCCGAGTCTGTGATTTGAATCTCCTGGTTGGTGGACAGCTCCATCATGTAGACGTTGAACTTCCCGGTCCGATCGTCGGTCCAGACCACCCTATCCCCGTCGATCCAGGGGTTGGTGTGGTTGTAAGGTCCCGAGGTTATCTGGTCGTCGGCCAGAAGGCCGAAATCGTATATGTAGACGTCAGAGTCGCCGGCCCGATAGTCGGTCCAGACGACGCCCTCATCGCCGAGGGCGGGCTCCATCTTGAGAGATCCCGGACTTATGGCCGTCTCCTCGCCGGTCATAACGTCGTAAATGTAAAGCTCGGCAACCCCGCTCCTGTGATCCTGCCAGGCGACTAAGTCGCCTTCGACCGAGGGCGCCGTCTGAAGACCGGGCCTCTCGATCACCATCTCCTTCTTCGTCGATAGATCGTATACGACTATGTCGTAGTCTCCGGTCCTGTTGTCGGACCAGACCACCAGGTTCCCGTCGATGGCCGGAAAGGCCTGGTCTCCCGGAGCCGTGGTGACTGGGCTCTCACGGCCCGTTCCCAGGTCGTAGATGTAGACGTCGGAGTTTCCGTTCCTGTCGTCCACCCAGATTATGGCATCGCCGCTGATCTGGGGCTGGATCTGGTCTTTGGGGTTTGTGGTGATCTTTCGCTCCTGGCCCGTTCCAAGATCGCGGATGTAGATGTTCCAGTCCCCGTCCCGGTCGTCCATCCAGACCACCCGGTCGCCGTCGATGTCCGGTAGAAACTGGCTCCCGGCAGCAGTGGTGATCGGCATCTCCTCTCTGGTTACAAAGTCGTAGAGGTATATGTCATACTCCCCGGTCCGCATGTCCTGCCAGACTATCCGGTCGCCCGAGACCGCGGGATGGTCCTGGGGCCCGGGATAGAAGGAGACGCCCCTCTCGGTCCCGGTCTCAAGATCATACATGAATATATCGAAGTTGCCGCTTCTGTTGTCCGCCCAGGCCACTATGTGGCCGTCGATGGCAGGCTGCTCCTGCAAGCCGCCCCAAGTGCTGATGGGACGCTCTTTTCCCCCACTCATCCCACAGGCAACGCCCGCCAAAAGCAGCGCCGCCATCAATAAAACTATGATTCGCCTCGACATCTTAGCACTCATCCTGTCGAAGTTAAGCTGATGATCTCAACTCCCGCAAGTAAGGTGGCGAATATATAAGGTCTTACCCTGCGAGCCCCGAGAATACGCCTTTTGAGGATTATATGTGATGTGTATTTGGACAAAAGGGTGAAGCTCGGGAACCCGATGACCGACTACTTCCCCCTGACGACGATCATGAGCACGTCCTCGTCGGAGAGGACGTGGTTGAGGCCCACAGACTGGCCAGGGAACTTGGCGCTCTTTCCCCAGACCTTAGCGTACCTGAAGAGCCTCACGAAGTCCCGATGGAGGTGCTCGCAGACCGTCCGGACGGTCGAGTCCTCCAGGATTACGAGAGGATCTTTCATGTCCGCCTTGCCCCGCTGGGGCTTGAGGTATATCCTGATGAAGCCGAGGGTCTCATATATCAGCTCTTTCAGCTCCTCGACGCCGATATCCTTCTCGACGGAGAGGGGTATGAAGTCGCGGCCGATCGTATTCTTTATATCTTCCCGAACGTCGTCGTACTCGAGATCGATCTTGTTGATCACGGCGAGCTGGGGAACGTAGATCCTGTTTCCGGCGAGAAAGTCGACGAGGGTCTCGGTGTCGATGTCCTCCCTGATGGTTATGATACCGTTGACGATCCCGTAGGCTCGCAGGATCTCGGCGATCTCAACCTCGATCATTTTGGTGAGGTTGACGGTATTTCGAATGATTATGCCGCCCTTGTCCGAGGGGCTCAAATGGATGTCCGGGGGAACCTTGTCGAGCCTGATCCCGGCATCGTAAAGCTCCCGTTCGAGAACGTCGAGGCGGTAGTTGTAGACGTCGCCCATCAGAAGAATTATGTCCGCGGCCCTCGCTGCGGTAATGACCTCCCTGCCCCTGCCCTTCCCCCGGGAGGCACCCTTTATTATGCCGGGCATGTCCAGTATCTGGATCTTGGCGCCTTTGTAGTCCATAACCCCTGGGATCACCTCCAGGGTCGTGAACTGATAGGAAGCCACCTCGGCGTCGCTTCCCGTGATCAGGTTCAACAGGCTCGACTTTCCAACGGAGGGGTAGCCCACGAGAGCGACGGTGGCATCTCCAGACTTCTTGACGTAGTAGCCCTTGCCGCCGCCTGCGCCCTTGATCTTCTGCAGCTCTTGCTGCGCCTTCAATTTCGCTATCTTGGCCTTGAGCTTGCCTATGTGATGCTCTGTGGCCTTGTTCTTCTGGGTGTTGAAGATCTCTTCTTCTATCGCCTGGATCTGTTCATCGATCGTCGCCATCTATAACCTGCCTTCGAACGGCCCCGGCCAGCTTTTTCCGCCTTTCGCCGCCAGGGAAACGCATTTCTCAGCCCCCTGGGGACCGCTTACATATTAATGGTTTGGGTTCGTTGTTGAGGGATCGATAGGGAATCTCAACTCCAAGGCGGCTACCAAAAGTATAAATATCGCCCCTCCATGACTATCTCCGATCCGGGGTATAGTATGAAGTGGCAAGGAAATTCAAAAAGGAAGTATACCGGTGGAAGGCTGATCTCAAACCGGGGAAAGCGCAAGTACGAGCTGGGCAGAGAGGCCGGTGAGCCGAACGTCGACATCACCAGAAAGAAGCAGATAAAGACCAAGGGCGGCAACTCCAAGATCAGGCTCCTCAGGTGCGACATCGCCTGCGTCGCCGATCCCAAGACCGGAAAGTCCAAAACTGCGAAGATCGTGAGCGTGAATGACAACAGCGCCAACCTGAACTACATCAGGAGAAACATAATCACCAAGGGCGCCATCATCAAGACCGAGCTAGGAGAGGCACGGGTCACCAGCAGGCCAGGGCAGGACGGGGTCGTGAACGCGATCCTGGTTGCTGAGTGATTCGAAACCTTCCATCCGTCCAACCTCTTTTGATGTACCTGATATTCAGGTGTGCCGGGTGTGGACGCCACCTCTACGCTGAGGGGGGCGCCGCCACCAGGACCTGTCCCTGCGGGAAGCGGATCAAACTCAAAAAGGTCAACGTCATCTCCAGGGCAGAAGATGAAAGAGAAGCCGGGGATCTGGTGAGGGCCCTCCAGATGGAGGGGCGGGACATGACCGGCTTTTCGCCAGCGGGCTAATCCGTCTTCTTTTCAATAAGTTTATAAACCTCAGGGGCGACGGCCCATGTGGGGTGATAGATTGCCGAAAAGGCACTTCGACTTAAAAACCATAATGGCGATAGCCGTTGCCATGATGGTCTTTGGGCCCGTGGCCGCAGCAACCGTCTGGGGCCCGGGCACATACGGCCTCGGATACGGTTCTGTCTCGTGGTCTTCACAGGACGTCAGCGCGAACAAGGAGGTTGTACAGCTGGGCGGCTACGGCAGCCAGGCGAGCCTGAAGGAGTCAACCGTGGCGGCGATGCAGCTTGGAAACAACAGTAGCCAGGTGAGTTCGCAGGAACAAACAGCTGCGACGGTGCAGCTCGGAAGCGGTGGCAGCCAATTGAGCTCGCAAGCGCCCGCCTCGGGTGCCGTGCAGCTGAGCGGTTATCATGATAATATGGGAAGTTATACAAACATATTCTACCCGTCCATCATGCTCGGCGGCACCTTTGGCAGCGCCGGTGGCGGTGGCGGCTGCTGCAGCGGCTGATCGCTCGCCAGAATAAGAGCGACCAGATACCATATTTTTTCCTATTACATCCATTCATAGTGGGCGAGGACCTCAGGCCGAAAGTCGTACAGGAGGCTGTTTTCGACGTAGCCGAAGAATAGGCAGCCGTCGCACTCCCGGACGATCTCCTCGCGCCTCTTCTTCGAGGACTCCCAGACCCTGGCGATCCCCTGGGAGACGTGGCCCAGGGGCTCTTTGTGGACCCTGCAGCTCATAACCGTCCCGTCGGAGGCGACGTGAAGGACGATCTGTGGAGCGTGGCACCTGAAGTCGGGCCTTCGGTCGCGGACCATCTTGAGGTATGTTATGGAGTTTATGATCGGACAACCCTCCTTCTTCATCTCGATCAACCGGTCGATGGACCGCCTAAACGCGGGAAGGTCAGAATCCCCGATCCCCATATCGTCCCAGACGCCGCCTTCGACCTCGGGGGTCTCGTGGAGCGGCTCAAAGGATACGAGGGCCCCGATGTCCTCGGCGAGGTGGACGAGGGTCTCAAGCTCCCGGAGGTTCTTTTTGCTGATGACGCAGTTCATCAGAACCTGGTGGCCCGCCTCCTGGGCAGCCCTGATCCCCTCGAGGACCGGCTCGATTGAAGCGCCCCGGATCTCCCGGTATGTCTCGATCCCGTCCACCGAGACGGAGAGGTAGTCGAGGTCCCCGAGCTCGTGGGCCCTTTTGGAAAGGAGCTTGCCGTTGGTGATGAGAGATGTCGCGATCCCCAAGGACTTGGCATGGCGGAGGATAGCGGGAAGGTCGGACCTCAAGAGGGGCTCTGTGGTCCAGGCGTTGTAGACGCCGATCCCGAAAGATTTCGCGTCCTCCAGCATGGCGAAGATCGCCTCGGTTGTCATCTCCTGACCGGGACCTCGCCAGTACTCGCAGAAGGGGCATCTGAGGTTGCAACTGGCGTTGATCCCGTGGGAGAGGACGAAGGGCCTCTTTTTGACCCTCATCTGCACCAGGGCCTTGAGGGCGATTTTGGGGTTGAAGGTGGCCATATGCGCCTATGAACTTCTTTGGTGGATCACTTCAAGAGCCTTGGGGGGACGATCTGGCCCGAGAGGAAGACGCTTCTGTCCTCTCCCCGGCGGATCAGCTCTGCCCTGCCCCCGTTCACCAGAACCTCGGGGCACCTTGGCTGGCCGTTGTAGACCGACGCCATGGAAAAACCGTAAGCTCCGGCGTCGAGCATTGCGACGATATCGCCCCTCTCGACCTTCGGAAGGGTTCGATCCCTTGCCAGGACGTCGCCGCTCTCGCAGATCGGGCCGACGACGGTGTACTTCTCCTCAGGCTTTCGGTCGGCCTTGTTGGCGACGACGGCGTGGTGGTAGGCGTCGTAGAGCATCGGCCTTGCCAGAAGATTGAAGCCTGCGTCGACGCCGACGAAGTTGACGTGAGCTTTCTTGACGACATTTACCCTGGTGAGAAAGAGGGTGGTGTCGGCGACGATGCTCCGGCCAGGCTCAAGGATCATCCTCGGCGATATCCCAAGCTCCCCGCACCTATCCTTGAAGACCGGCAAAATTCCGGAGGCCAGGTCCGCCGGAGTCGGGGCCTGCGTCTCGGGGGCGTAGGCGATGCCGAGGCCTCCACCGAAGTCCATCATCTCGATATTGCCACCGATTTCGACGATTTGCCCGGCGAGGTCCATCATCTTCGCCATCGCCTCGACGAAGGGGGACGTTTCCAGGATCTGGGACCCGATGTGGCAGTGAAGGCCGACGGGCCTCACCCCGTCGAGGTTCATGGCGGTCTTGTAGACCTCGACTATCTCCTGCCAGGGTATGCCGAACTTTGAGGTCTTGAGGCCCGTTGCGATCTTGGGGTGGGTCTTTGCGGAGACGTCGGGGTTCACCCTGAAGGCCACCTCGGCCGCCTCCTCGCCCCTCTCGGAGGCGACCTCTGAAAGGGCCAAAACCTCGTCCAGGGAGTCGGCAGAGACTCGAACGCCAGCATCGACGGCCATCTCCAGCTCCTCCCGGCGCTTGGAGTTGCCGTTGAAGAGGATCTTCTCCATCGGCATTCCCGCCATCCTGACCAGGGAGAGCTCTCCCGCGGAGAAGACGTCGGCCCCCATCCCCTCCTCCGCCAGTATCCTCAGGATCGCGAGATTCCCGTTGGCCTTGACCGCGAAGTAGAGCCAGGCCTCGGGGAAGGCCTCCCGGTAACGCCTGAGGTTATCCCTCAGCCTCTGCTCGCTCGTAGCGTAAAGGGGCGTGCCAAACTCCTCTGCGAGGTCCACGACGTCTACCCCGTCGATTTTGAGATGGCCGCCCTCCGCCCTCAGGTGATCCTTCGTCCCGAACATAGCTATGGATGTAGGAGCTAGGCCCGTAAATTCTTTTTCGTGGCGGGCCGAGAAGAATAGACTCATCCCTCTTCCAGCTCAGTTCCGTCCTGAGGCATCTGAGTGACCTCGACTCCTGCCTGCTCGAGAAAATGGAGAGCCTCGTCGTCAGGATATGGATTTCCGTAGACGACCCTTCTGATCTGAGAGTTGATGATTATCTTGGCGCAGAGGATGCAGGGCTGGTGGGTGCAGTAGAGGGTGGCATCAATGGTGCTCACTCCATGGATCGCGGCCTGGATGATGGCGTTCTGCTCGGCATGAACGGCGCGGCATAGCTCGTGGCGGTAGCCGCTCTCGACGTTCTCGCGCCGGCACCCGACCTCAAGACAGTGGGGCAGGCCCGTGGGAGCGCCGTTGTACCCGGTGGACAGGATCCTCTTGTCCCTCACCAGGACTGCGCCCACATGGTGGCGAAGACAGGTGGACCTCGTCCCCACCACCGAGGCGATCTGCATGAAGTACTCGTCGAGGGAAGGCCGATCCATGGATGGGCTTCTGCCCCGATCCGATATCTCTCTTTCTCTTCTCGCTTCTCTTCACTTTTCGTTTTCGCCTCGGCTACGACCGAGGGCGGAAAGTTAATATCCACTTCTGCATCGATGAGAGCCCATGACGATTCACTGGGCCGACGTGGCGGCGGAGAAGCTGGCCGACCGGGGCCCGCAGACGGTGGCGACCGGGATCACCCCCTCCGGTCAGATCCACCTGGGTAACATGCGGGAGGTCATGACCGCCGACGCAGTCTATCGGGCGCTCCTCGATCGGGGGGTCGAGGCCCGCCTGATCTACATCGCTGACACCTACGACCCTCTCCGAAGGCTTTACCCCTTCCTGCCGAAGAGCTTCGAGGAGCACGTGGGTAAACCCCTATCAGAGATCCCCTGCCCCGAGGGCTGCTGCGAGAGCTACGCAGACCACTTCCTTCTGCCATTCTTCGACTCCCTGGATAGGCTCGGGATTGAGCCCAAAGTCCATCGGGCGGACCGGATGTACAAAGAGGGGCTCTACGTCGACGTGATCAAGACCGCTTTAAAGAGGAGAGACGAGATCGCCCGGATCCTCAAAGAGGTCTCCGGAAGGGACCTGCCCCAGGATTGGTGCCCCCTGGACGTGATCTGCCAGGAGTGCGGCCGATTGAACACCACAAAGATCACAGGCTTCGACCTCGAACGCGAGACGGCCGATTACGTCTGCAAGTGCGGCCACCAGGGCACCGCCAGCATGAGGGGCGGAGGAAAGCTCGCCTGGAGGGTCGACTGGCCCGCTCGATGGTCGATCCTGAAGGTCACGATGGAGCCCTTCGGCAAAGACCACGCCACCGCAGGGGGCTCTTACGACACTGGCAAGAGGATCTCCGAGGAGATCTACAATTATCCTGCACCATACCCCGTCGTCTACGAGTGGATCCACCTCAAGGGGAAGGGCGCGATGCACTCCTCGACGGGCATAGTCGTGACGATCAGGGACATGCTGGACGTCGTCCCGCCCGAGGTCCTCCGCTACCTCATCATCAGGAGCAAGCCCGAAAAGCACATCGAGTTTGATCCTGGCCTTCCGCTCCTCAACCTGATCGAGGAGTACGACCGCCGGGCCGGGGAAGAGAGGGCTCTTGAGCTATCGACGGTCGGGGCCGAGGGACCGGCCCAGGTCCCCTACAGACACATGGTGACTGCAGTCCAGATCGCGAGGGATGATCCCGAAACGCTGATGGCGGTCCTCGCCCGGAGCGGCTACGACACCTCGAATAGGGATCGGATCTTCTCCAGGGCCAAGAACGTCAGGGCCTGGCTCGACCGGTACGCCCCGCCCTTCGTCAAGTTCCAGCTTCAGGAGACGCTTCCATCGAAAGTGAAGAACATCGATCCGGAGTCGAAGGAGGCCCTCGGCGTTCTCGCGAGAAGGATCGAGGGAAAAAGCGCCGAGGACATCCACAACGAGGTCTACGCCGTCGCCGAGGAGAGGGGGATTGACGGAAAGAAGCTGTTCCAGGCGATCTACGTCGCCTTCCTGGGCCAGAAGCAGGGTCCAAAGGTCGGCTGGTTTTTGGCTAGCCTCGACGAAGAGTTCGTAAAAGAGAGGCTCATCGCGGCCTCCGCCGATTAGATGAGATGGGGTTGAGGAGAAGAATGGAAAGGGAAGAAGGTTGATCGAGAAAGTCTCCGTCTACCTGGCTGGCCCCCTCTTCAGCAGGGCCGAGATCGAGTGGGCCGGATCTCTGAAAAAAAAGATCGAGGCGGCTCTGGGTGACCGGATTGAGGTCCTCTGGCCCTTCGAAATCGCCTCCGGAACGAAAGAGGAGATCTTCGCGGCCAACCTGGCGGCGTTGAGGCGGTCGCCCCTGATGGTGGCGATTCTGGACGGCCCCATGGTCGACGACGGGACCGCCTGGGAGGTGGGGTGCCACTATTCCCTCTTCGGTCCTAAGGCGGTCGGGATCAGGACCGACTTCAGAAAGGCGGGCGAGATTTCGGATTCAAAGGTGAACCTGATGATCGAAGGATCCTGCAGGACCGTGGTGAGCGACGTCGAGGGGCTCATCCAAGAGCTGGAAAGGGCCCTGGAAGAGATCGAACGATCTTCGCGGAAATGATAAGGTTAAGGCCGATCCCAAATGAACCCCTCCTTCTGGTGGAGGGAAGCTTGAGGGCGCTGGTGGCAACAGATCTCCACATAGGAATCGAGCGCCAGCTCTGGCTCGGGGGTGCCAGCGTCCCCAGCCAGACCAGCAAGATGCTGGAAGATCTCAGGTCCACGGTCGAAGAGATCAGGCCCGATCGGCTCATCCTTCTGGGAGACGTCAAGCACAACCTGCCCTGGACCACTTTTCAGGAGAGGAGCGAGGTCCCATCCTTTCTGAAATCGCTATCCGAGGTCGCAAGGATCAATCTGATCCTGGGAAACCACGACATCGGCCTCTCTGACCTCGCTCCCCCCGAGATCCGGATCCATCCGGCCTCGGGCCTGGTCCTGGACGGCGTCGGGTACTTTCACGGCCACACCTGGCCAAGTCCCGACCTATTCGAGGCCGAAGTTCTCGTGGCGTCGCACCTCCATCCCGCGGTCAGGCTGGCCGACCGCCTGGGGTCCGGCCCTCCCGAGAGGGCCTGGGTGAGAACCCCCCTATCCCCGGATGCCCTGCGGGAGGAGTACGGCCGAGACCTCAAAAGCCCGGAGATGACGATCGTTCCGGCCTATAACCCCCTCTCTGGAGGCTACCCCCTCGACTCCGTCACCAGAGAGGATCGGGGACCATTGCCTAAGATGGCCCGCCTCGATAGGGCCAGAATCTACCTCCTGGACGGAACGGACCTGGGCAGGCTCGATCGGATAAGGGCGGTCCAGGCCGAGAAGACGAGGAGACGGCGCTGAAAACGGTTATATTCCCAGCAGGCGAGGGATCAGTTCATGGACGAGAGAGAGAGGCTGCTGGAGCTGGTGAGAACGAGGGCGCTTAGGGAGGGGAAGATCACCCTATCCTCGGGGAAGGTGAGCGACTACTACGTCGACGCCCGGGAGGTGGTCCTCGACCCGGAGGGAGCGTACCTCACGGGAAAGCTGATGCTCGATATGATCGATCCCGATGCGGCTGCCGTCGCGGGGATGACCCTTGGCGCTGACCCGATCGTGACCTCGATATCGGTCGTCGGCCACATCGAGGGAAGAGACCTGACGGCACTGATCATAAGAAAGGAGCCGAAGAAGCACGGAACCCAGAAGTTTGTGGAGGGGCCGGCCCTTCCCGAGAGGGCGAAGGTGGCGGTGGTCGACGACGTCGTCACCACCGGATCGTCCCTCGTCAAATCGATCGAGCGGCTCCGGGCCGAGGGTTACGAGCCGATCCAGGTCGTCGCCATCCTCGACCGGGAGGAGGGCGGAAGCGAGAGGCTGAAAGAAGCAGGATATCGCCTCGAGTCGATATTCACCAGGGCGGACCTGCTGGTCAAAAAGCGATAGTCTAGCTCACGATGAGGAGCCTGCCGTTTTTGTCGCCGCACCTGATCTGGCGGGACCGTCCATCATCGTCGGTGTAGATCACCTGGGATGCTATGGCGTACTGGCCGGGCCTCTCGCCTCTCACTGGATATGTTACCAGGGCCGAATTTCCCGGCTGTATCTCCACCGACTGGACCCCAGGATTCAGAGCGGCGAGTCCCTCTGGAGCGCCCGGAACTACGCTCACGTCCAGTGCGGACTCGCCGGTGTTGCCGAGCCTGAGCATCACGTTCGCGTCTTCCCCCACACCCACCTGGTAGCGGTCCAGCTCCTGCTCTACGTGGATCCCCACCACCAGAAAGACGAGCAGGACCGGCACCATCAGAAACGTTTTCATCAAATCCCAACTTGAGCGGCGTCGGGATTTAAAGGTAGCTTTCATATAAGAGCTACGTGAGACCTCCGCGTGCCCTTTTCGCTCGTCGTTGCGAGGGTGGTACGGATACAAAAATACTTATCATGGCGATGACTTTTGTACCTGCAATGGACGTTTCGTACTCGGTCTGGCGCGAGATCGCGGCGGAGAAGCTGGAGGTAGGCGGCGAAAGTTTCTCCTTTCTCTTCGATCGGCGCTATTCGAACCGCCTGAACAGGATGAGCCGGGTATTTTTCGAGGCTTACGCGAAGGCCACCTTGGAGGTCTCGGCCGAGGAGGACCGTTTTCCAAGCCTCAGCGAGATCGAGTCCAGGATGGAGAGCGGCGCGATCTACGCTTACAAGGACCGGCTCATGAGGAGCACCGGGTTCTTCGAGGAGGTCAAGATCTCCGGGATATCCTATCTGATACCCAAGGCAAGCCGTTTTGTCGACGAGACCAGGACCTATACAGACCTAATACTGGACCTAGAAAAGGGCGAGGTCGTCCTCCCCAAGAGGGACAAGCCCTCGGCGATCGCGAGGCCCGAGGGGGCAGGACCCGAGGAAGAGCTGGAGGACGAAGCAGAGGATCTGGCGGAGGCAGGTGTTGAGCCGCCATCCGAATTTGCCGAAGCTGAAAAAGAATCTCCGGGAGAAGTCGAACCCGAGCAGAAGCTCCCGGAAGAGAAAAACGAAGAAACTCGGACCGGAGAGGCGGCCCCTGAAACGAAAGCAGAGGAGCCCCTTTTTGAGAAGGCGATGGTCGGAATCGGGGCTGAGGAGATGCCGCCAGCAGAAGCTGTGGCCGAGACTCCCCAAGCAGAGCGGGCCCTCGAGGCGGAGGCGCCAGCGGTTGAAGTGCCTCTCGAAAGGGCTCCAGTCGAGGTCCAGACTGAAGAGAAGGGGCCTGAAGGGGCGGAAGAGGAGTTTGAGGCCCCGGAAGAGGAGATCCTCGTCGAGACGGAAGAGCCGGAACGAAAGCCTCCAGCCTCGAAGAGGGCGGCTGCGCCATCTAAGCCCCATACCCCCGAGAAAAAGCCCGGAAAGGGGTTCGCAGGTTGGGGCAGAGACCACAAGGGCCCGCTTCTGGCCCTGGCGGCCCTGGCCCTCGTCATAATACTGGCAGGCTTTTACATCTGGTCGCCACTGACTCCGGAGCAGCCAGCGACGCCTGTACAGCCATCCGATTTTGTCAGCTATTCTGCTTACCTCACCAACGCCACCGGAAACACCTATCTGAACCTGGACGTCACAAACCCAAAGGGCCTTGAGAGCAAAGTCGAACTGGTGCTCCCGCCGGACGTGGACAAGAGCATCAGCGCCACTGGCGGCATCGTAACTATATCCTACACCAACAACACGGTGATCCAGCTAGTCTCCAGCAACAACGCCAGCATCTCGGTCGCCCTAACCGACGAGTATGTCCTCGTCCCAGTGACCTTCAACCTGGCCATTCCGCAAGGTTACGAGTCGAGCGTCCTCGTCTACGACAAGGACTACAAGGTCAGCCGCACCAACAGCACCATCAACCTCTGGTGCAACTGCACCGATGACCATCTGGAGTTCGATCAGACTTACAATGCGAAAAAAGTTTCTGGCGGTCCCGGTCCCCAGGAGAGAGGCCCAGAGAACGTTACAAATGGTCAATCAGCTGGGCCTTCTGGACCGGAGGCGAAAGACCGTCTCTAAGGACGGTCGCGTCGAGATACCGGTGACCGGTAAGCTCCCGGGACGAAAGGTCGTTTTTCAAGAGCATCCCGAGTTTTACGATATATCCCCGGAGCTGGCCGAGGTTCTGGGCGATGAGATCGGCCCTGAGGAGAGGGAGCTTCTCCCAAGGGGCTGGTTCATCCTCGGAACGGTGATAACCATCAAGATCGATCCCAAAATCGAGCACCTGAAGGGAAAGATCGGTGACGCCCTCCTCGATATCTACCCGAGGTGCAGCACTGTCCTTTTGGACCGGGGGATCGAGGGACAGTTCAGAGAGCCGAACCGGGAGGTGATAGCCGGCTCCGCCCGAACCGAGACGATCCACCGGGAGAACGGCGTCGTCTTCAAGCTCGACGCCATGAAGACTATGTTCTCGCCCGGAAACCTCAGAGAGAGGATGAGGATGAGCCTTCTCGGCTCAGGCGAGGTGGTGGTGGACATGTTCGCCGGGATCGGGTACTTCAGCCTACCGATGGCGGTCCACTCGATGCCCAAAAAAATCGTCTCTATCGAGCTGAACCCAGTCGCCTACGGGTACCTGGTCGAGAACGTGCGCCTCAACGGCGTCGAGGACATCATTCAGCCGATTCTGGGGGACTGCTCCGAGAAGGCCCCCCAGGGCGTCGCCGACCGGGTGGTGATGGGGTACGTCGGCACCACAGACCTTTACCTGGAAGCCGGCATAGCAGCGCTTCGGCCCGGCGGGGTCCTTCACTACCACCAGACCGTCCCCGAACGGCTCTACCCTCAGGAGCTGGAGAAAGAGGTGGCAGAGGCTGCCGAACGGGCCGGAAGATCGGTCAAAATCGAGAGGTGTGCACGGGTGAAGAAGTACTCGCCGGGAATGCTTCACGCCGTTTTGGACGCCAGGATCGACTGACCCCGACCCAGACCCTGACCAAAACCCCGACCTTCCGCCCAATCCCTTCCATCCCATCCTTTCCATCCACCCTGAAGGGACCGCCCGAATGATAGTTATCCTCCAAGGTCGATATTTGGAGAAGGTGATCATTTTGAAGATATCCTGGCTTGGCCATTCCTGTTTCAAGATCGAGGACGATTCGGGGAAAGTAGTCGTCACAGACCCCTTCGCCGAGAGCGTTGGCTACCCCGTCCCAAAAATCCGGGCGGATGTGGTCACCGTCAGCCACGAGCATTACGACCACAACAACGTGAAAGCGATCCAGGGCGACCCCGCCGTGGTTAGAGGGCCCGGAGAAAAGACCGCCGCCGGAATGAAGTTCGAAGGGACCGCCACATATCACGACGAGAAAAAGGGAAAGCTCCGGGGCGAGAACACCATATTCTGCTTTGAGATGGACGGCGTCAGGGTATGCCACCTCGGAGACCTCGGCCACCTCCTCGGCGAAAAGGAGGCAAAGGCCCTGGGGGATGTGGACGTGATGATGATCCCGGTGGGCGGAACCTTCACCCTCGACGCCGGGGGCGCGAAAAAAGTCGTGGGCATGATCAAGCCCAAGATCGCCATCCCGATGCACTTCAAGACCCCCGCCCTGACCTTCGAGGTCGATTCTGTGGATCGGTTCCTCTCTGGCCAGAAGGTCGAGCGGCCGGGAAAGAGCATAACGGAGGACGATCTGCCCGTCGAGGGCAGAAAGATTGTGCTATTGGAGTACGACCGGCCCTCGGATCGGCACAATCTATTTTTCCAGTGATGAAGTTGGAGGCTGGATACCCCCTCCCAAA
>CAZNGI010000033.1:0-18979 GCA_964572505.1 uncultured Methanotrichaceae archaeon
GAATCGGATCGTTGGGTGTAAGTCGTCGAAGCAAATCTCTAAAACCAGTTTAATGCCACTTGCCCAGATGGTAAACCCGATCAAAATCGCAAACGGCATGGATGAGTTGTTATGGAAGAAAAGTTATGAAAGAGCGCCGAGGGGGAGACTTAATCGCTAATTTACCAGTAAAAATCATGATTTCGTGTGGAGCTAGGGGAGTGTTTTTCTCACTAAGTTTAGAGGGGGGGCCTGTCGGATGATGGCGAAAACTATTTATAACTGCGAATAACATAAAGAATTGTGGAGAAGCGCCTGCTAAGCGCTTGAGGTGTTGGGTGCGCGGCCAGGAGGGGCTACGCCCGTTAACTCCTGGCCGTTTATTCTTACTTTGTCTCATGTCTTGTACTGGCCCAGGACTCTCCTCACGTGAGTCTCGATCAGTCTTGTCAAATCGAACTTCGAGAACGATTCTTTGACGCCGTTGACGGTCACGTTGACAGTCACATTGATGTTGTCACCGTCTTTTGACCGTTTTCCAGCCTTCCCGGCTCCTGATTGCCATTCTGTATCGCCTACAATCTCGTCGAGGCTACCGCGACCTCCACCAACCAGCATCTCGACCAGCCGCTCGGCCGCGGTGGTCTTGTGGACTATGTCAGCAGGAGAGTACTCCTCCCCTTCGTGACCGATCAGGAGTCCCGTGGTCTCGATTCCACCACCGGTCGCAGCTCCACCGATTTGTTCCAGGGCCTCTGATCTCGTATACGATGGGACGGCTCCCTCATCGATATCGGACCACCCAGTTTCGGTACTCAAAAACCCGCCAATCCGTCCGAATTTCTGCCACCCCCCCGTAGCTGGATCGTAACTGTACAGAGTCCCGGTACTCTCATCCCTCACAGTGAATTTACCTTTAGTAGCTTCCGTCTTTCCGGGGTCTACTGTGGTCGTCGGAGACACTGCTGCATGGTACTCGGCTGCCTGAGTGCCTGCCTCTACCACCGGTTTCACCACCGCTTTTATGGGGCCAGTGAACGCCTCCGTTATCGCTTCCGCATAAGACGGTTCTGTGGTCTTGCTCGCAAGCCCGGCTTTCGCTTCGTCCACTGGGGTCCTCACCCCTTTCGAAAGCTCGGGCTGGCCGACAAAAGCATTGTATGCTGCGACATCGATACCTTCGGGAATCTCTCCTGGCGTCATCCCGATCTGGTCCGTGGGTTTCCAGGCGAACAGAGCGGCATCGCTCGCCTCCATCTGGTCAAGACCGGACTTCAGCATGTACGTGCTGCCCTTGTACTCAGTACCGAACTCTTTCATCAGTTCGGCGGCATGTACCATCTGTTCTGCAGACAGACCCTCGGCCGTCGAGAATGTCGCAACCTTGTACCCTTCATCAAACGACCGCACAACACCGAACCGACGGGCCGCGAAGTACTGGACCGAGGCCTCATCGCCCTCGACAAACTCTTTGTTGGCTGCAGCGGTACCTTTTATCAGGCCCACTTTCTCTTTCAGCCAGTCTGGCAACATCCCAAGCACGATTTGTGATATGTCGGCTGCGAGTTCCACGAGAGCCGTTTTGAGCTTGTCATACCAGCCTTTCACGGTATCGAAGATCGACTCCAGCCAGCCCGGGATCAGGCTCTTGAGGTACTTGGCAACTTTCTCGATATTGTCATGGATTTTGGGGATTTTCAGGAACGCCGACAGTACCGCTACTGGGAAGACCATCTTGAACATGATCGAGGCGGCCTTCTTACCGATATCCCCGATATCGCCTGCTTTCAGGTCGTCCCACAGCTCGACAAGCCATGCCCATGCTTTCGAAAGAGCTCCGGTCTTCTTCTCGACGTAGTACAGGGCCGCTCCCAGGGCGATCAGAGCCATGACGATGAGCACAGCCGGGTTCAGGGCCATGATAATGTTCAAGACACTCATAGCTGCAGACAGGACCCCGGCCGCCACAGAGCTCAACGTCATCCCGGCGGCCACCGCCGTAAGGGCCGCCCACGCGGGTCCAGCTGTGATAATGAACAGACCGAGAGTAGAGACCACGAACGCCAGGGCCGCGCCCACGGCTATGAGCATCGATGCTTTCGGGAACTTGGACGTGAACGTTGCCGCCGCCCCAGCAGCTTTCGAGATCGCCGAAATTACCGGCAAGAACGTCTTCCCTAGATTGATGCGGATGTCAGTGATCGCATCACCGAGCCGGTTCAGGTCCTCGGTCTCCGCGCCGCCCGCAGCTTCTGCTACCCGTTGTCGCTCCTCGAGGGCTGCGGTGTACAGTTTCACGGTGGTGTACGCTTTTAGCTCTGACTCAGATGCACCAGCCCATTTTGCCGGGTTTGATTTGCGTTCTGCTTCGGCTGCCTTAGAGATGGCGTCGGTATCGATACCTGACATGCCAAGCAGCGACATCATCTCTTCGGGCGTGCCTTTGTAGACACCTTTCATGGCGCGGGATAGTTGGCTGGAGTCGACATTCAGCCTCGTCGCCTCGGCCGCCAGCAAATCCAAGAACTTAACGTTTTCTTCAGCAGACAATTCTGAGATATCTATCACGTACTTGGACGCATCCTTCGCAAGTTGGGATCGAGTCAGCTTGTTCATAGTGGCGCCGGTCTCGATCCATTTGAGGTACTTTTGAGACTGGTCTTCGTCGAGCAACGTGTTTTTGATGTCGGTCAGGTTCTTGTTGTACGATGCGGCCGACTTCGCGCTCACTGCGATGATTCCGCCGGATATCGCGGCCACGCTTGCGAGGGGGGCTTTGAGTGAGTTCAGGCTTTCCGTCCTTTTCTTGGCGTCGTCTAACGCGCTCGAATAGCTCTTGATCGCCTTGTTTGCGCTATCGAACGCACCCCGCATCTTCGCTGTAGCTATGGCTGTCTTGGACGCCCCGCGATCGAAGATCTGGAGCGAATGGAACGCTTGGCCGATAGCTGTATCGCACTGATGGAAACTTTGGGCTACTGCCTTGATCGCCGGTGACGCTGAGTCGGTGGCTTTGATTGTGGATTTTACTACCTTGCCGTCGAGCTGAAGTACGTCCTTTTTCAGCGCCCCGACTATCCGGGTGGCCTGATCTCGGACCCCCATCGCCACCATCAATGATCTGACCGCGCCGTTCACCACTTCCGCCCCCTTATGATCTCCTCCAAGATAGCAGTCGAAGAAGAGATAGCTTCAATAGCAAGAGACGTCGCCTCCAGACCGGCTTCAAGGTGCTTTGCCCCGGCCGCACCGCTTTCACCCGCGATAGCCAGAATATCTAAAGCTTCGATGGCTCTGCGTTTTTCCACCTCCTCCGAGGGCTTCGTAATACTTAATTCGATCGCGACACGAGCCTTGGAAGCCGTCTTGTGCAGATCAGAGAATGCAGTTTCCAGAGTTACGCAATCCGATTCGCCCGATGCAGCCCTGGATATGTCGGAAAAAGATCTCTGAAGCTTCGCAGCTTGAGATCGCATCACGTTGCGGAAATTTTTTACCGTCATCTCCCCCACTCTCCCCCACCTATCAAAATTATCAAATTAATCTTATCAGCACCCCATGCCGCACCAGTCTTTTCCGATCAGGTGGCGGGGGCGCGTTGTTCCGCATAGTCATCTACGGCGATGCTTCCCTCCTGTCGGAGTGGCGCATAGCCCTCGACTCTCCCAAGTCGCATGGCATTTATCAACAAGGTCGAAATTTTCTCGCAACTCTTCACGAGTCAGATGTCCCCTGTTGACTCTCGCGCCGCTTGGCAACTCTACCCACATCTCGGACCTTGTTTTGTAATAGCTCTCAAGCTCTTTGAGCCTGGCTAGTTCCGTTTGCGAAAGTTCTTCTAGGGTTAGCAGTCCAGGTAGTTCGCCGTCAGTTCGGTAGTGTCGCGGCTCGTCTAGCCAGGATTCATTCATCTCGCTGAAAAACAGCGCCAATCGATCCTCCCCCGATCTGAGGCGAGGATGAAGCGGACTTACTGGTAAGTGCGAAATTGATAAGTCGCTGTAACACGAAACCGGATACTGACATTGGCCCATGATCTTCCTAACGTATTGGCACCGACCCTTGATCTCATCTTCTGAAAGTTTCTGTATATCATCTTGTCTCTCTTCGATCGCTTCGTGCAGACTTTTAATAGATTCCCATACCATTGGGTGAACCAAACTGACGACGGATTCCATATCTGCGCCAGACCGAAGTTTCTTGAGTATACCTCCACAATGGCTCATCTCCCATGATTGCAAAAGACACACCCTGGGATAAACAATCTTGTTAAATTCTGGTTCAGATGTGGCTGATCGGTTTCCTTCCAGGGCGCATAGCCTTTTGGCGAGTTGCGGAAACGTCGTCATGCTATCAGCTCTTCAGACTCGGGGTCCTGCGCTAAGAAAAACGCAACACGTTCTTCCACGGTTGCGTTTTGATTTTGCTCCAAGAACGCTCTAAGCCCACACTCCCTGGCCTTGATATCGTCATCTGAAAAAGCTCTGAACTCCGCCACTCGCGCCCTTACCAACTCCTGAAGCTCTTCAGCCAGTCTCGCCGCACCGGCGCAATTGGCGGGGACCTCTTCGCCTTCCCTCGCCGCCCGCCAGGCGCGGAGCGCCAGTCTCTTCTCCCCGATCAGCATCAGTTTTCCGAAATAAGGGATGGCTGCGTCTTCCCCCGGCTCTGCCCCCTCTTCCAAAGTCTGGACCCGTTTTTCAAGCGAACTCCTCATCGCCTCTCCCCCTTCTCCTTCTCCAGGTCTGTGATCCTTTTTTCAAGATCAGAAAGTTTTTCGATTTCAAACGCCTTTAGCCAGGTTATAAGAAGCTGGTTTATCTTTCCTGCGTGCTCTATCTGGCCACGTTCTTGGAAAATATCGGAGATCACCCGTCGGGCTATCCGTTGCACGTCAGCAGGCGATCGGATGGACACGCCCCTAGCCCCTGGTTTTTTATTCTCCGTCACTTATCGGCCCCCTGTGGCGCTTTTACCCCCCGACCCCTGGGGGGGTGCTCTGGTCTCAGGGCGCTCTTAACCTCGTCATGGATCCTCTGGTGCTGGCGGTCCGGCTCGAGGATGAGTTGATGGCCTCGGTTCCGCAGCTCAGGCAGGCTCTCCACCTTCGAGGCCGTCGAGTCCACCACGGGTCTGCCCTTCCGCAAATGTGGATCAAGTGGCGGTCGGGTGGTCACGCTTGATCCTCCTGATCCCGTTCTGGGGGCAGCCACGCTGAAAGCCCGTTGCGCGTCGAGGCGAGTTCCCAGCCCTCGCGTCGGAGAGTCTCTCGCGCCGCCTCAGTGGAGACGGCGAACCGGTTCGCCAGCTTGATCATGGTCATCCCGTCCCCCACCGATGCCCGATATGCTCCTCGTTTTTTACCTCTGGCTTTAGTCTCTCGATGCCGAAGCCAGGCCTTAAGTCCATCCGGGCCTTGAGGATAGCGAACTCGAGTCACGTCATCGCCCCCCTCCCCGGGAGTAGCATGACCAGCAGACAAAGCCGTGCCCCACCAGGACCAGGCCTCCGCCGTTCAGAGGCTTGCCGCATCTGGCGCACCGTCGCCCTCGGTACTGATGGGGAACGGAGATATAGTCGACCTCATCCTCCACCGTCGGGGCGGGGCGAGGAGAAGGACGGGAGCCTTCGGCACCGTAATCAAAAAGGTCACATTGGCTGAGCATCACACCGCCTCCGCAACAGGGGGAACATATCCTCCTCCCTCAGCAAGCGTCCAGCCGTGATCGGCCTTCAGCATGTCAAGGGCCATCCTGGCTTTTGTCTTTGGCCATCCGAGTTCGACCGAGAGTTGCGTCACCGTGAGGCCACTGTTGTATCCCGCCATGTCGCGGTAATAAGCTAAAGTCAGCCCGAAAAGTCGCCCTTCGCCTCGATCATCGCCGTCTGGGGGCTGGGGATCAGGTGTCTTAACGTGCTCCAAGTACCCCGCCTCTCGCCGGCCGGCTTCTTCCAGGCTGGGGGCTACGGTGATGTAGGGCTCGCCTTCATCATAGAGTTCGGAGTCGGCCTCAGATACGTCGGCGACGCAGCCCGCTGCGTCGCCGACGTAGTGGTGGACGCCTTCCGAATCGCCATCTAGCGGTGTTTTTGGGGTGGTTGACGTAGTTTCTGGTGATTTGGGTGCGAGAGAATTTTTCTCCCCCGACGTAACCACGCCGCCAGGCTGGGGGGGGGCTGTGACGTACCCGACGTATTCTCTATCTCTCTCTACTACTACGTCTACTACGTCTACCTCTCCCAGCACGTCGGTTTCATGTACGTCAGCCATTGCGTCAACCGTGCGTCGCGCTACGTCGGCATCTAATGTTGCTGGTTTCAAATAGACGCGAGAATTATAGACATCAGATAAGGCGAAATTCCGGTCAAGCCGATACTCGTTTCGCGTTACGGTCTTGGACTTTGGCCGGCCTGGTTCAGGATCAAAATAGACCGTCTCCGAGACTCTCTCTACCGTCAAGGCCGGGCATTTTGCCAGAAGCCCATACCGCCGTTGTTCATCCCGGCCACGGCCGTTTAAAATATCCTTAATCCGACCACTGGAAAGCCCCGTGGCCTCGGTCAGGGTCTCCAAAGTGGCCACGTATCCACAATTGATGACGGCCCTTAATACCTTCTTTTCTGGTTCGGTATATTTCTCCTCACCGTGACCTCCGGCATCGTCGAAGAGCGCCTTCGCGTCCTCAAAGTCTTCTTCTGTGGCGATAAGTCGCCCTCGGTCGTCGATCTCTCGGACTGCATACCGGAACACACAAAATGCCTTCACCATGTCGGAAAGGATCTTGTATTCCCGTTCCCCTACCCCAGAGAGGAGAGTTATCCTGTCAGCGTAAGGTATTACCACTTCGAAGAGGTGGCCTTTCAGATCTAGGAGGATCGCCCGGCAGATCAGAGTTTCCCGCTCTTCCGCCTCTTGATCTATCCCGGCATCCCTCGCTTTCATAAACTCGATCACCACCGCCTTGTGCTCTGGTGAGTCCTCGATATTGGCCGCAAAGTACCGGTCCTGGAGTTGCTCGTCAAATTGCCTATCCACCGACGTACACCAAAACGCGAGCCTCGGCTTTGTCCGGAAGGTCTTGGGCTTCCCATCAGTCACCGTTCGATGATCGGCCCCGTTTTGGAACCTGGTCGTGCAACGTTTCTGGACGCTGGCGTAGGTGTCATTCCAGGTGATGTCGTCGAAGGCGATGATCGCCCCGTCGGGCATCTCCTCAGCGTGATAGTACACGGCCTGAGGGGACATGTCACCGAAAAGGAGATATTCTGGGGGCAGAAGCTCGCAAGCCTTCTGCAGGACATCGCTCTTTCCGCATCCTCGAGGGCCGTTCAGAATGACGTTAATTCCTGCGGTATTGGTGCAACTTTGGGCCCCGGTTGATATTATCAGGGCCTTTCCGGCCCGGCCGTCTCCTAAATGCCGCAATTGCCACACATTGTAGATGTACTCAAAAGATCGGCCCCCCGAGACTATCCGGGCCGCCTCTGCCTTGATCTCTTCGTCGTCCTCTTCACCTTCGTCCTCATCGGCTCCGATTTTCGCCAACTCCCCTAGAAGAGCTTTTTTGAGGTCGCCTTTTATCCCAACGTCCCTGACCAGAAGCTCGAAGGCGAGCCGGTCGCCCTTTTGGAGGGCCATCAGGGAGCGGAGCACGTCAGGATCGTGAATTTTGCGGGGATCCTTCCTCAGCTCATCCGTTACGATCTCGATATAGTCCCGCGCCTCGCCGGATGGACCGGCCTTCGCGGACCTGTCCTCGGGGATAACCCCCCTCTCTCTCGCCGCCTCCAAGACCTTAAGGAACTTTTCACCCGTAAGGGCCCCAGGCCTCGCCTCGGAACAATCGATGATCCTCTCTTCGACAGCTAGCCAGAGAGCTGGCCCGCCGCCGGTATCGTGGCGACCGCACCACCATGAATTTTTGGCGGGACTGATAACAAGATTATGGCCTGTGTTGCTACCGTGTACCGGGTGGGGACCGAATAGCTGGCCGCCGCTCTCGGCAAATCCTGATACGTTGACGACATCGAGAATTGAGACTCCCTTGAAAGGATCATCTGTCGCCGTAGGTGGCCTCCTCTTCGGTTTCAGCTCTTCCAGCCTAGCCCGGTCAGTCTCCAGCTTGGAAACCTCTAGGACTGGAGCCTGGATCTTGAGAAGGGTCTCGCCGTCAATGTAGGCTAAGGGTCGATCCACCAGGACTTCAACTCGGACCCCGGAGGGATGCAGACACCCGGGACCGACCACCTGATAGCCGCCCGTCCCCCGGATGTCTCCCAGATCCTCGCCGGTCTTCGGGTCTCGGAGGAGATGTTTACCTTCAAGGTCAGAGAGATAATGGAAGTGGCGCCGGTCGGGGATGGGCTCGCCGTCCTCGCCTCGTCGCCCCGCCTCCAAGGTCGGAGGCATGAGGGAGAAGTCGATCAGCTCCGCTAACCGAGGGAGGTTGTCCGCGTCGAGGGTTACGAGCCCGCGCCCTTTCGTTCCAGTCCCGTTTATTATGCCATAGTTGCCCCCTCGCTGGAGATGCTGGAGGAGGGCCGGGTCGTCGTGGGCATAGTTGGTGAGCCTGCGAGGCTCGCCTCTCAGAAGCTTCGTCGGAGGCCTGAAACGGCGCGATGAATGAAACGTCGCCAGGTCCTCTTTATACCGCCGACGTGCGTCCTCCACGGTCAGGCTGTCCCAGTAAAACTCGATGGGCCTCTTCAATGCCTCCCCGAACCGGCCCAACTTCACGAAACGGAAGCCCTCGGCTTGGAATTGCGAAGAGATGGCCACCTCCTCCCCCTGGTGGTTTTCTGCCATGCCGCCTCACTTGAAGCGTCGAATCCTGTACGACCGAACGAGGTCGTCGGTCCGCAAGATTCCGATTTTCTGACCGATGAGGGGTTGTAGCTCGTCTCCCAGTTCCGGCGGCAGAAGAACGGTGACGGGGCCGATGATAGCGATTAGGCTGCCCTCGTCTGGGACGATGCGATTGAGGATGCCGACAGCCTCCATCCAGGGCGCCAGTATCTGATGCCCTGTGACCACATCGGCGGTGGAAAGTGAAACGGCCATCACCACCACGTCCCGTGATTGCGGTTCCGCTCCAGCCGCTCGGCGATGTCGTCCTCGTGCTCCACGAGCCACGCCGTTTCGCCTCCCCGCGATCGGGTGCGCCGAAAAGTATATAACTCTTCAAATCCATTTAAATTCATGCACTCCACCCCAACCCAATGCACTTGCTAGGTGCTGTTTTTTGTGGCGTGTTTAACCGCGCGCCGGTGGCAGCCGGTGCGTGTTCCTTACTACATTTCAAAATTCGCATCATCGATCGTTCCGTTCTCGATCAGCTCTCGCCTACCGAGCGTCACCAAAAGTTTCCCGTAACCGGACATTCCCAGGCCTAACGATCGCGCCTCGTCAAAAAGTTTTTTATATGCGTTTCCCCCAACCCATATACCAACCTGCCTTCTCGCCGTCGTAATCATCACACCCCATCACAATCTTTGACGCGAATGTATTTAAGCGCCTATCCGTTGCGCTATATGTTTATGTTTCCCCCTTTCAGAAAATCAGACCTCTGAGCACGTAATCTGGCCCTGATTTTCGCAGCAGATGTGCCGCCCCTCCTTCTCCATGATTGAGATGTGTTAAGGGACGAAAAGCCTTGCGACTGTCGGCTGCGGGGGGGGCTGGAGATCTCCTCCCTTACCACCCTCCGCCTGTGGCGATAGGTGGCCCCCCTCCTGGTGTATTCTTGGCGCCGCAACCTCTGGCGCTTATTGCTGGGGGGCGTGTTCACCCTCCGCAAGCTGAGACAGCTGAGCCACCCACGTCAAGACCGCGTCGGGGTACTCCTCCAGCAAGACCGTAAGCATCCAGAAAACCTGATTGCGAGTGAGACACATCCGAACCTTCACCATGGTCTCACCTCGTCAGGCAGATTGAATCCTCTTGTCATAGAGGGGGCAGAGGCGTGGGCCCTCTCCACAGCCCTCTGGCGGTTCCGTTCCACGATTCGCGCCTTGCGAGCCTCCAGCTCCTCGGCTGCCATCCCCACAACGCCACAGGGAAGGGAAGGGGCCTTGTGGGCCTCCTCCTTCCGTCTCAGGGCCTCACAGAGGGCCTTCTGATGCTTGCACATCTGGCCCGTTCCGGCCCGCCTATACTGCCAGTCAAGGCAGCTGCACTCGTTAAGCGTGGTCTGATAGTGGCCGCGCTCGTCGCTGGTTTTCACGAAAGCCGTTACTTCAGAGAATCCCATCTCCTCGCCGAAGATGCAGATCCTGGGGAGGTGATCGCCTTCCAGGCCCGCCAGCCTCGCGAGGTAAACAACTCCATTGGGGTGATGGACACCATCTGGGAGCGGTTTGAGGTACATTATACCACCAAATACTACTGAGTAGTATAGATATTAAAAGGTGTTGGTAGGATGCAGTAGTAAATCTTAATAATCAGTATGACCACATAATATGACATGGCTGTGAAGAAGCTTAGTATATCAGTTTCTGAGGAGACAGAAACGATAGCTAGAGACCTTGTAGATAAGGGCAAATATCGTAACCTCAGCCATCTCTTCGAAGAAGGTGCCAAGCTGATCTTCGCGAAGGAAGGCGCAGAAACCGATTGATTTGATCGGCTTGTGTCAGAGCTGGTTGCAATATAGCGAATCTAAAAGAGGACTTCTGAGGAAAAAAGAGAAACGAAGGGAGAGGACATTATAAGCCTTCAATGTTCAAAATCTGGGCGAACTTCAGGGATAAATATGCATAACAAGAACAAATTGTGGATAGTGGCTGCGGTCCTCGTCGCGTCGGTGGGCGTGATGGGGACTGTAGAAGCGGTCGACGATGAGATAGTTTTGACGCACGATGAATGGGTGGAGATGGCCAAGCAGGGTTTCGCTATTGGTTACTTGGTTGGGTACATGGAGGGCACGGGAGCCGCGACGTGCGCGTTCTTCAGTTATGCGGATGCCTATCCACATGCCGACGTATCAGATCCTGTGCTTATGGCTCACGCCATAGCAGACGCTGAGCTAGAGAGCATGTCAGGTATCAATGAGCTACGGAACGAGAATGGTTGGTTACAGTATCTTCTTCCAGACCCGTTACCCACTAACTTAAGTGATTGTAATTCCACCATACTGCAGGATTCCGTGAGACGGTTACACACCGATTTCTCTGAGCACATGCCAGAATTTGAGTTCTCCAGGCACATGCCAGAACTGGATAACGAAGAGTACGGTGATCTGATGGCGGAGGCAATGCGGGGTTACGTGGTAGGTGGGGCGGTTGGGTTCAGCATGGGAGTGCTAACAACAACGTCCGCGGTAATCGAGGATGCGGACACGTACCCCAAAGACGCCAACGTATACGATCCAACTTATACTGCCGTCCAGGTTATGATGTTGGGCGGCACCGACTACCAATCGTCGCTGCTTAACGATCTGAGGAACGAGAATGATCTCATCGCATATCTTGTTCCAGATCCATTATCTGATTATGCATGTGATTACTCTGCGCTTTATGAGTGTGATTTTTCGGATATCGAAGCTATTTCTGAGTGGACTGGTTGGGTCCCGGATGACGGAATCGACGAACCGGCGATCGTTTTTGATTTGACCCTCGTGAAAGACTCTCTGTGGTTAGGTGGCGGTAACGCCCCTAGTAGTGGTAAAATGTTCCGGATTTTAGCGGTTAAAGTAGAAAACCGGGGTTATGACGAATTTGAGTTCGATCCCTACGATTGTTTCATAGTAGTGGATAACGTCGTGTTTGACCACGGTCACGCGGACTCCTCTTTGACAAAGGCAGGGTACACGCCGCCCATTTCATCTGGAACGTTGTTAGACGGAGGCAAGCTTGAGGGATATATGTACTTTGAGATCCCAGAAACCCTAACCAAGTCGTTTGGATTTGGTTGCACCATCTATGGGAAAAAGGATTACAACCTCGTTATAGTGTAGCTGAGGGGCTTTGCACCTAAAGCCATCCTTTTTCATCACTTTAGGTGCAAGTCACAGACTTTAGGTGCAGAACGGGTTTACGTGCAAAGCCGATTGTCGGCCGTGAGGATGGTGAGAGAGGAAGAGGCATCAATAAGGCCAAAATCAGCATCAGTTTCGTCTTAACCACCCTTTCGGAGAAGGAGATTATCCGAACCCACGAAAAATCTTTCGGTGTCATCGCCCTACGACGAACTCCACCAGCCCCAGCCAGACCTCCAGCTCCGCCACCACCACAGAGGTATCACCTGATCGTACAGCGTCGAAAAGTTCCGGTACCCCTCGGTTCTGAACTACCTTGGCTCGCTTCACCGCAGACGACGAGATCCCATATTTTTCGGCGGCCTGGTCTCTAGATTTTTTGCCCAGTCCTAACATTCCGGCAGAATCTGCCGGAATGTCTGTTCTCATGCCCTGCCGTTTCTTCGCATCCACGGCGTACAGCTTTTCGAGTTCCAGCGCCAGAACCGCAAGCTCGACGGTCTTTGGGCTGACGCCGTAGGCTTCGCCGACGACTTCGACCATCCTACCCGGTCTGTCGTCAGGTTGACGACTGACCTCAATTTCGTACTGATTCTTTCCCTCCGGTAAAATCTACATTTCTTATGTAACCCATCTACCCATCGGGCCCCCTTTGGTTACATAAGAAAGCCACCACTGGAGAAGATCGCCGGAAAAGATGCCCCCACATCGCCACACGCCCCCACCCACCCCACATCGCCTCGTACATCGAGAAGAGGAGACGAGACGGGCCAATCATCGGACCACAAAAGAACGTGCCTTAAATCGCATCTGGTAAGTTTTACTGTTGGAAAATAAAAAAGAGAGAGGACTTAAGGCAGGCTCGCCAGCCCGTAGGTCCAAACGTACCCCGCCGCCAGCAGCACCGCCGTCAGTAGGACATAGATCAACGTGGTTTTTGTCATCGCTCGCCCGCCTCCTCGATCGCCGCCAAGGCTTCCGTCGCCCACCGTTTTGCCCACGAATCCTTACTCTCGCTCTCCAGAGCATCCATAAGAGGATCGTTTGCTGGATCGCCAATCCTGACTAGAGCCACAGTGACCCACAATTTGACCCACGGATCCTCGTCATTGGTTGCGTTGATGAGTGGCTGAATCGCAGGTTCGCCTATCAATACAAGACCAACGGTTGCCCAAAATCGGATCTCATCGTCCTCATCGCTTAAAGCCTCGATGAAAGGATTAACCGCTCTATCGTCACCGATTTCAACTAGAGCGATGATGGCCCGCGATCGGACCTCCGAGCCCTTATCTATATCCCTTAGAGTTCTAATGAGTGGATTGACAACCGGCTCGCCTATACTTCTGAGAGCTGAAATAGCAGCCTCTAATACAACGTCCGAATCCTCGACCTCGAGTACTTCGATGAGTGGGCTGACAGCCTTTGGATCGCCTATATTTCCAAGTGCTTTTGTGGCATTCGTTCGTACATCGTCATCTTCGTCCTTAAGTGCCTCGATGAGCGGATCGACAGCCCTGACATCGCTGATATTACCGAGAGCAAACGCCGCCAGTGCCCGGACACCTTCATCTTCGTCATTTAGAGCCCCGATGAGCGGTTCAACAGCAGGTTCACCTATCCCGGTGAGAGCGACAGCCGCCACAAATTGGACTTGCGGGCCTTCATTTTTAAGAACGCTGATGAGTGGATCGACTGCGGGTTCGCTGATTTTGACGAGGACTCCTGCGGTAGTCTCTCGGACCCACATGTCCTCTCCTCTGAGAGCCTCGACGAGAGGACCGATAGCAGGTTCGCCTATCAATACAAGAGAATCAGAAGCTCCTTCCAGGACGTTTGGGTTCTCATCTTTCAGGGCCGCGATCAGTTTTGCGACTGCAGGCTCGCCGATCTTGCTGAGAGCAATAGAAGCATTCTCTCGGACCCCAAGGTCCAAATCCTCTAACGCAGAGATAAGAGGATCGACCGCAACGGGATCACCGATCTTTCCGAGAGCTTCAGCAGCGGACCTTCGAGCACTTGCATCATCATTTCTCAGAACCCTATACGCTAACGGCCCGACAGCCTCTGTATCCCCGATCTCACCTAATGCCCACGTTGCTTTCAATTGGAGGTCTGTGTTTTGATCATTTAGCAACTCAATTAGTGGCTCTACTGCTCTTTGGTCACCGATCTTTCCGAGAGCTTCGGCAGCTATAACACGCTCAAGATGGTTGCGCGACTGCATCATCTCTATTAGCGGGCAGACGGCACTGGGATCGCCTATCTCGCCGAGGGACCAAGATATATTCCTCCGGACAAATGTTGTAGGGGCCCAATCTCTATCCCTTCGGACATATTCCTCACTCGTTATACGTCTGATGAGAGGTTCGACTGCTCTGGGATCGCCGATCATGCCAAGAGCAAAAGCAGCTTCCGCTTGGACGTCAAAGAGAAGTTGACCGGTGCTGGATATGCCAGCCCCTTGGAACCCATAATCAAAGAGGAGTTCGACGAGCGGATCGACCGCTCGGGGATCACCAATCTCACCGAGCGCCCTGGCCGCTTCCAATCGGACCCACTTGTTCTCATCCATCAGAGCATCGATCAAGGGATCCACAACCCGCGAGTCGTTGATGTTGCCAAGGGCCACAACCGCGGATTGCCGCGCATTATCATCTCCATACTCCAAGTCCAGCAAGAGATCGTCTACCTCGTCCGCCCAGGCTGGAATAGCCAACACCGCCACCACTACCAGGATCAAAATGGGCCACGTTCTCGTTTTAACCACCCTCTCGGTGAAGGGGATTGTCACTCTTCACGAAAAATCTTTCGGTGCTATCGCCCTAAGATGAACTCCACCAACCCCGACGAGACCTCCGCCTCCCTCGCCACCTCCACCACGACCTCCTCGGGGCCCATCCCCTCTGCCTGGAGTTGCGCCGCCCTCTGGAGGATCAAGCCGTCGTCGACGGTGTAGTATTCGGCCTTGGCCGTTCTATACCCACAAAGCAACCCCTCGAAGATCCTCACCCCCTGAACCTCCAGTAGGGCCCTAGAACGCTTTGAAACGTTACGGAAACGCGACGGAGGAACCTGGACCGCCTCCAGTTGTGAGCATCTTTTAATCAGCTCCTCGAAGGCGAGGGCGATGGGTGGGGTGGCAAGGTGAACCACCCTCTCCTCTGGGTCCAAGCTGGCGATCTCGTCCCTGGAGTTGACGATTCGAATCTTCATTATGGCAGTGGAGACTATCCTGACAGGCAAAAAGTGTTTCGATGCATCAGGAACCGGCCCCGCGTTCCCGACCCCCTGGGGTTTAGGAGTAGCGATGTGAAACGCTCCCTCAGAGGGCTTTCGGGGCGGGGCGGACTACTTCTCCAGCCCGAGCGCCTCAACCTTCAGCGTCCTGGCCCCTCCTGCCGAACGCAACATCAGGACTATACCAGCCCCTTCAGCTTCTGTATGCTCTCCATAGCTTCGGCATGTTCCCTCAGCTTTTCGTCCTCGACCCGCTTGATGATATCGTCGATGGATGTTCTCAGAGTATAGACCAATGAAGGTCGACCTTTACCTCCAGTCTTGACCTCGCGCTCGTCGATCCAGTTCTCGCCTCGAAGATCCCGAATCGTCACGCAGACCTCGGGCTGACTCAGGCGCGTGGCCTGCTCGATCTCCCTTGACGATGCCTCACCTGCATTTGCCAGGTATGTGACGATGATGGCCACTTTGCGCTGCATACCTAAGCTATGGAGGATGTTGGCAAATTCGAGATCCCTGTCGTCCAGCACCTTTAACGCGCTCTCCTTCATATCGATCACCACCTCTTAACCTCAGGCTTTCCCTTCTCGGGCTTGTCCTCGTATTCGATCGAGGATATGGCACCCTTGAAAACAATCAGTTTCTTGCCCTGACCCAGATCGAGCAGAAGCTCGTGATTGTTGTAGGCTTCAAGCACTCCTTTGATGGGACGACCGTCCATCATCCTGATTATGATGACCCGTTTCAGAAGTTTCGGCAAGAACTGAGGTGGGCCGCCGCCCGTCTTCTCGACCTTGGAATCGTTCTTGGTGGCTGCAACTTGATCATCGGCACTTCGATCTACGTCGACGTTATTACCCATCGCTAGCTCCCTCTTGAAGTAAAATGTGTTATAGAGATATATATTTTTTGACTTGTAAAATCAGATCCGAAGCCCACACCAAGAACGCGATTCATCGGAGCGCTAAAGCCTCCGCCTTCAGCTTCCGGGCCTTCGCCGTGGCCGCCGCCCTGTTCATCTTCTTTGTAGATCCAAGGTACACATTCTTAACCTTCTCACCTTCTCGCCAGCTCGCATACCAGTAAGTGTAGGTCGCCTCGCCCATCTTCGTCTTCTTCACCACGTCGCCCTTGTAGACCGTCAGAGCCTCCAGCCGCGCCGCGTTCCACAGGCCCTCCGCCTCTTCCGCCTTCGCCCTCGCCGTTGCCTCCAGCCCCGCCACGATCTCCTCAGCTTCGGGGATAGCCTCCAGCTTTCGGGCCGCCTGCCTGGCCCGCCGGGCCTCCGCCTTCGCCGCCTGGATTTTCCCGCCGCTTGCGGTTTTGTAGATGATCCTTTGCCTTGCCATGTATCTTAGTTATGTGACTATCCCATATATAGATGGTGGTTATAGTCACATAACTAGATCAGACGTACCTCCACACCGCGGCTCTTAAATATCAAGAAGATCATTGACTTCCTTAGTGAGTAAGTCCCTCTCGAAAGGATGATGCTGCTTATTAGCAGGTGGGACAATTAGAGAGGGGTTCACTAAATCTCTTCTGGGAACTCGAACGCCACCGTGATCTTATGCTGAATCCTACTGTAAAATAAGTCATCGTTGTCCCTATATTTACGGGCTATGGCTCCGACAACGAAGTCTGCAACCTGTAGACAGGGGCATTGCTTAGAGTCCAGATGAGAGATGTGTACGTCCCTCGACAGTCCATCTACCAGGTAGCTATCAAACTTTGCCCGAGCCCCTCCGTAAAGGAACCTGTCTATGACGATCTCAATTGCTCCTTTGAGGTCATAGCTGAGGATCACCCGCTGCAATAACTGCTTACATAGATCGTTGTAAAGCACCTGAGGCTCTACACCGAGGTAAGGAGTCAACAAAGCCGGCTGGTCTTTGCGCAAAAAGACATAGGAGATATCATTGTTCGTCTCTGCTATGCACTTCAGGATGCGTCTTTTTGTTGGATCATCGGATTCTTTGAACTTGAGCTCGGACTTTACTTTGTACCTCTTCCGGAGGGTCTGCCTTACATCCTTTATACATCTCCGGATGGGGATCTCCTCCCTGGCAACCAACGCTACAAGAACGAAATAGGGGTCCTCTTCTGAGATCTTAGACCCTATACCGCCCAAGTTGCCAGATTCGTCTATGTAGATCCTCATTCTAGCCCTAGATAAAAAGGGTGAAGGATATACCCTTCGCTATATCCCCATCTGGGGGATGTGGGCGAGGTAGCTTTCGCGGAGTTCTTTTCGGTCAATGTGGTCGTAGATATCTATGGCCTCTTTCCGAGCGTCCCCCCTCAGCTCCTGGATGAACTCACGGGCCATTCCCGCCCGCCTGAGGTGGGTGGTGAACCAGTGCCTGCAACAGTGAGGCGAGAAATGGTCTTCCATCCGGTCCGAGTTGGGATCATGCAGACCAACTTGGGTGGCCACCTTTTCGACCATCCGGCTGACTCCACTGCGTTGGATTCTCTCGCCACGGTTGTTTATGAAGAGGGCCTTTGAGCCATCCTTGTTACGTGATTCTCTGACTCTCAGCCACCGCCTCAATATGAAAGAGGTCTCGTCGTCGAAAAATACCGTCCTGTTAGTCCTTTTCGCCGTCGGCTTGAGCCTGATGCTCTGCTCCACCCAGCCGATGTCGTCGATGTCCAGCTCGATGAGTTCCTTCCGCCTTATGCCGGTCTTTGCGAAGAGGGTGATGATCGCCTTGTCTCTTGCATCGAGGGTTGAATTGATGAGACGGGTCATATCCTCCACAGAGATGAGCTGGCGGGTCTGGCCGTCGTCGTTGTCTTTATAGCGCCGAAGGTATCGTTTCCGCACCTGCAGGACGGGGTTCATATCGAGACGCCCTTCGTAGGCGAGATATTCGTAAAAGCTGGATAGGGTGGTGAAGTTGTTCTCCACCGTCTTTTGAGACAACCCCCGCTCATATCTCTGATATTCCAGGTAGTCTCTCAATATGTCCTTATCCACATCCAGCAGATGAACGCCTTGCTGATCGAGATATTCGCGGAACTTTCGGACGTTATAGACGTAGCTCTTGACCGAAAGGGGAGACATCCCTCGAATTGAGCAGTCTCTTTCGAACCTGTCAATTATCCTGTCTTCGGACGGCTCTTTCCGGGCATCGGAACCCATCCCTGATGGTTTGCCGGGGGCTTCGATCATCCAACCCACCTCCAGCCCCGCGGGGTGGACTCTACGAGCCCGTAGGCCTCCAGGTTGTCAAGCTGAGAGGAGACCGCTTTCACAAGATCAGCTTCTCGGGGATCGATCCCTAGCTCTTCAAGTATCCTGTAGCTATCAATAACGGTCTTCCGCTTCAGCAACTCGACGAGTTCCTGGTTGTACTCACGCGCCCCCTCAAAACCGCCCTCAATGAAAGTTGCACTTCGATAACGCTTCAGCTCGCTCTCATACTTATCGATGACAATGTTCTTGAGCTTGAGGTCGTCCCGAAGCTTTCTCACTTCATCTCTGAGACCCCCCAGCTCCTTTATCATCTCTGCCCGAGGCTTGAACTCCGACTCCTCCATCAGGGCGTTTTCCACAATCTCGATGACGAATTTCGTGAGAGGTACTCCTGCCTCGTTGGCCAATTTCCCCCAACGCTCCTTATCCTCAGCGGAAGGTAAGTAGAGATATACATAACGAGACTTGTCAGGCTTAACCACATTGCCCACCAGGAAATAAAATAGACCTTCCAGTATTTAAGCATTACTGGTAAAAGAGCGCCGAGGGGGAGATTCGAACTCCCGCGACCCTTGCGAATCACAAG
>CAZNGI010000034.1:0-18841 GCA_964572505.1 uncultured Methanotrichaceae archaeon
CTCAGACCTCAGCCCTTCTCGACCGGTTGCGCGAATCTCGCGCCCCTTTGCCAGATTGGAGAGCTACCACCGTGTCGAAGAGTACCTATTCGTGGGAACTGGCTTGTTCCATCCTCTGGGCATCGCCCTCGCCATCGTAAAGATGGTGGTGATCGCAGACCCTGTGGCCAGCTAGGCTTTCGTTGTCGACCCCAGGCCCATACTGAAGCGCCGTTACGGATCTATAGCCAAAGCCATGGATGCCGAAAAGATCGCTGTTCTAGCGTCCAAGAATCCGGGCCAAAAAAGGGCGGATCTCGCGACAAAGATGATGAACCTTGGAAAAGAGCACGGAAAGGAGATGGTCCTCGTCTATCTGGATAGCGTAGTGCCCGAAGTTCTGATCAATTTGGGGTGGGTGCGACGGTCTGCACCGAATGCTCGATGATCGCTCTGGACGACCAGGCAAAGTATCCTGCTTCGGTCCTGGCCCCGCCGGAGTTCGAGGTTCTTCTGGGGGAACGCGAAGGAGATTGCCCTCTCGACAAGATCGAGCAGCTTGTAAGATTTCGCGTGTTATCCTTCTCGCCCTTCCAGTCCGTGATGGAAGAAAGAACCTGGAAAGGGCCATTTGCTTATTTTTAGGTCGAATCGGGACGACCGGTCGTGAATCCTTTTTGGGTTGGAATCTGGATTCGTCTGAGAATACGGCATTATCGAATACCGATTATACAAGAGAATCCCACGCAGTGATTTTTCATAAGATCACGTGCTGTAAGCGGGTTCTAGAAACTCCAACCTATCTCAGTATCACGACCATTTTATGAGATCCTCAAGCAATTTGGCATCTCTGAAGAGGATTTCTGGGATCTACTGCGGCGATAGCGGCGACAGATAGATAGGCTGTTTTCAGCCTTCATGCACGGCGACGAAATTGAGCTTGGAAGTCTGCATGGTGCCAGCGCCAAGATTTGAAAATCCGACCGAGACTAACCTGACATCTCCAAAAAAGAAGATACGAAAACGCCGGAGATGGGGGGGGCTGCGGAGGTCGCGGCCTAGTTTATCCGCGCCACCGCCGCCACCTCGTCCCCAGGCTTGAGGCGCATGATCCTCACGCCCTGGGTCGACCGCCCCTGGATTCTGATGTCGGAGGCGGGAATCCTGATCACCACGCCGTCCTTCGTCGTTATCATCAGCTCGTCCTCCTCGGAGACGGTCCTGGAGGCGACGACGTCCCCCCTCCTCGGATCGATGTTCCTCATCCCCTTTCCGCCCCGCCTGTGAGGCGAGTACTCGGACAGCTCCGTCCTCTTCCCGTACCCCTCTCTTGTCACTGTGAGGAGGGCGGCTCCGGGCCTGACGACGTCCATGCAGATCACCCGGTCGTCGTCTCCTAGGTTGATTCCCCGAACTCCCATCGAGCCCCGGTTGCTGGGCCGAACGTCCCCCTCGTGGAACCTGATCGCCTTGCCGTGGGCCGTGGCGAGGATAAGGTCCTGGTCGCCGTCGGTGAGCCTCGCCGCAACCAGGCCGTCGCCCCGCAGGTTCACGGCCTTGATCCCGCCCTTCCTGGGGTTTCTGTAAGCTTTGATCGGGGTCTTTACGACCTGCCCCTTCAATGTTGCCATCACGATGTAGCCCTCGGTGTCGAAGCTCTTGACCGGTATCGCCTCGGTGATCCTCTCGTCGAATTCCAGCTGGAGGAGGTTTACGATCGATTTGCCCCGGGCCGTTCTTCCAAGGGCCGGAACGTCGAAGACCCGCAGCCAGTGAGCCTTGCCCTTGTCGGTGAAGAAGAGGATGTACTCGTGAGTTGAGGCGACGAATAGGTCTGTGACGAAGTCCTCGCTCTTGGTGTCGGCCCCCATGACCCCCATCCCGCCCCGCCTCTGCTGGCGGTAAGCGGTGAGGGGCTGTCTCTTGATGTAGCCGTCGCTGGTGATCGTCACCGTGACCTCCTCCTCCTGGATCAGGTCCTCGAGGTTGATCTCCCCCTCTGCCTCGATGATTTGGGTTCTTCTGGCATCGCCGTACTTTGCGACCAGCTCAGAAAGCTCCTGCTTGATGATCTTCAAAACCTCTCTGGAATCGGCCAGGATCTCTTTGAACCGGGTGATGGCGACCTCGAGGTCGGCCTCCTCAGACCGGATCTTGCCCTGCTCGAGGGCCGTGAGCCTCTGGAGCCTCATGTCCAGGATCGCCTTCGTCTGCTCTTCGGAGAGGTCGAAGGCCCCGATGAGGGCGGCCCTCGCCTCCGCGGGCGACTCGGCCGCCCGGATGAGCTTGATCACCGCATCTATGTTCTCGAGGGCCACCAGAAGGCCCGCCAGGATGTGGGCCCTCTTCTCGGCCCGGTCGAGATCAAAGCTGGTCCTCCTCTCGATCACTTCGGACCGGTGGTATATGTACTGCTCCAGGATATCTTTGAGGGGGAGCGTCGCCGGTTGGCCGTCGACCAGAACCACGTTGATTATGCCGTAAGAGGTCTCAAGCTGGGTCTGCCTGTGAAGCTGGTTGAGCAACACCTCGGGGTTGACGCCGGACTTAAGCTCGATTACGAGCCTGATCCCCTCCCGGTCCGACTCGTCCCTTAGGTCGGATATCCCGTCGACCCGGTCAGCCTTTATCAGGTCGGCTATCGTCTCAACGACCTTCGCCTTGTTCACCTGGTAAGGCAGCTCCGTCACGATTATCTTCGACTTTTCCCCCCGCTCGATCACCGACTTTGCCCGAAGCTTGATTATGCCCCGGCCCGTGGAGTAGGCGGACTCGATGCCAGAGCTTCCGAGGATGTAGCCGCCGGTGGGAAAGTCGGGACCAGGGATCTGCTCCATCAGGTCTATCAGGGTGGCGTCCGGATTGTCTATCAATTTTACGACCGCTCCAGCCACCTCGTTCAAATTGTGGGGCGGGATGTTCGTCGCCATCCCCACGGCGATCCCGGTGGAGCCGTTTAAGAGAAGGTTTGGAAGCTTCGATGGGAGGACAGTGGGCTCTTTGAGAGAGTCGTCGTAGTTGGGAACGAAGTCGACCGTATCCTTCTCGATGTCGGTCAGCATCTCTCCAGCGATCTGTGAGAGACGGACCTCGGTGTATCTCATCGCCGCCGCAGGGTCGCCGTCGATCGACCCGAAGTTCCCCTGGCCGTCGATCAGCGGGTAGCGCATCGAGAAGGCTTGGGCCATCCTCACCATCGTCTCGTAGATGGCGGCGTCACCGTGGGGGTGGTACTTACCCATCACGTCACCCACGACCCTCGCCGACTTCTTGTAGGGCTGGTCCGAGGTCATCCCCTGCTCGTACATGGCGTAGAGGATCCGCCTGTGGACGGGCTTAAGGCCGTCCCTGACGTCTGGAAGGGCCCTTGCCACGATGACGCTCATGGCGTAATCTATGTAAGAGGACTTCATCTCCGAAGTTATGTCAACGTCGATCTCCGTCATCGTTTTCACCTCAAACGTCCAGGTTCTTCACATCCCTTGCGTGAGCCTCGATGAACTCGCGCCTCGGCTCAACCTTCTCGCCCATCAAAATCGAGAAGATCTCGTCCGCCTCCATGGCGTCCTCCAGGGTGACTTTGAGCATCGTTCTGTTCTCGGGGTCCATCGTCGTCTCCCAGAGCTGTTCCGGGTTCATCTCGCCCAGACCCTTGTACCTCTGGATCACGGCCTTCCCCCCAGTCGCCTCGAGGGTTCGGGCGAGCTCTAGATCAGAATAAGCGTAGCTTGTGGACTTGCCCCTCTTGACCTGGTAGAGGGGTGGCTGGGCGATGTAGACGTATCCTGCCTCGACGAGCTCGCGCATGTACCTGTAGAAGAAGGTCAATAGGAGGGTCCTTATGTGAGATCCGTCGACGTCGGCATCGGTCATTATCACTACCTTGTGGTACCTCGCCCGGTCGAGCTGGAAATCGTCGCCGATCCCGGTGCCCAAAGCTGTGATGATGTTTCTGATCTCGTTGTTCTTCAGGATCTTGTCGAGCCTCGCCCTCTCCACGTTCAGGATCTTGCCCCGGAGAGGGAGGATCGCCTGAAAGTGCCTGTTTCTCCCCTGCTTTGCAGAGCCTCCTGCTGACTCGCCCTCCACGATGTACAGCTCGGAGAGCTTGGGGTCTTTCTCCGTACAGTCGGCGAGCTTTCCGGGAAGGCCCCCAGAGCTTAGGGCGTTCTTTCTTCGGGTAAGCTCTCTCGCCTTTCGGGCCGCGATCCTCGCCCTGTAGGCCTGGGTCGCCTTATCTACGATCTTGGATATCACCTGGGGGTTCTCCTCGAAGAACTCGGAGAGACCCTCAGAGACGAGAGAGCTGACGATCCCACCGACGGCGCTGTTTCCAAGCTTCGTCTTGGTCTGGCCCTCGAACTGGGGGTCAGAAAGCTTCACGCTTATCACTGCCACCAGCCCCTCTCGAAGGTCGTCGCCGGTGAGCTTGGTGTCGTCCTTGAGGAGTTTGTTCTCCTTCGTGTACTCGTTGGTGGTCTTGGTGAGGGCCGCTCTGAAGCCGGAGAGGTGGGTTCCGCCCTCTCTGGTGTTGATGTTGTTGGCGAAGGATAGGACGTTCTCGTTGTATGTATTGTTGTACTGAAGGGCCACCTCGACGGAGGTTCCGTCCTTCTCCCTGGAGAAGTATATGGGGGGGGTGTGAAGAAGATCCTTGTTCTTGTTGAGGTGCTCAACGAAGGAGACGATCCCCCCCCGGTAGAGGTGCTCCCTACTCTTTCCGGTCTTCTCCTCCTCGATCGTTATCTTCAGACCGCGATTGAGGAAGGCGAGCTCCCGGAGCCTGCTTGCCAGGGTCTCGAAGCTGAAATCGACGCTCTCGAAGATCTCGGGATCCGGCTTGAACCGAACCGTCGTCCCGGTATGGTCCGAGACGCCGTGAACCTCCAGGTCCGATACGGGCCTTCCCCGCTCGTACCGCTGCCAGTAGACGAGGCTGTTTCTTCTGACCTCCACCTCGAGCCACTCGGATAGGGCGTTGACCACCGAGACCCCGACGCCGTGAAGGCCTCCTGAGACCTTGTAGGACTTGTGGTCGAACTTGCCCCCGGCGTGGAGCATCGTCATTACGATCTCGAGCGCCGGTTTCTTGTAATGCTCGTGGATGTCTACGGGAATGCCTCTCCCGTCGTCACTCACCGAGGCGGTGCCGTCGGCGTGGAGGATCAGATTGATCTCCGAGCACCGGCCGGCCATGGCCTCGTCTATGCTGTTGTCCACCACCTCGTAGACGAGATGGTGCAGGCCCGACGTGTTGGTGCTTCCTACGTACATGGCGGGCCTTCGCCTGACGGCATCAAGGCCCTCCAGAACCTGGATGTGGCTTGCGTCGTACTCCTCTATTACTTCACTCAAGACCGGATTTACCCCCCGAGTAGATAAATAACCCACAACCAAATTATCGCATTATATATAACGGTTTGCCCGACCTAACCGGCAACCAGCACCTGCGAGATTTTGATATGTGGCATTTTATTCGAAGATGTTATTATTCAACCATCCGTGATACCGGAAGGGACGAATTGACCTCTCAATACTTAGTCTTAACTGGAGATGAGCCTCGTTCGCGACCCGACTCAGAAACGACGTTCACCCTTTCAAAGCGGGGCTGGATCGAAAATAGATAGCTTTCGACCGAAGGCGGAGGACGAACTTTTGGCGGGGTCAAAGAAGGACAAATGAACCCAGGACGAAAGCTAGATCGATCCCTCGACCGGGACGAACTTCGTCCCGTAGTAGATTATGCCCCGATCCCCCTCTTTCCCCAGGATCCTGAAGACGGGCTTCACCTTCATCCCGATCTCGATCTCGCTGGGGCTGCAGATCACCTGGCCTGTGAGCCTCGGCCCCTCCAATAGCTCGATGATGGCGAGGTTGTAGGGGGTCTGCCTCTTGAAGTCGTCGGTGGCGTTGTAGATGGTGGTGTAGGTCACCACCGTCCCGTTGCCCTTGAACTTGTGATCCTCCATCTTGGCGTTCCTGCGACAGTTGGGGCAGATCGTCCTCGGCGGGTAGTAGTACTCGTCGCACTTTGAGCAGTGGGTCCCCACCAGGTTGTACCTCTGGGGTATGTGTCTCCAGAATCGTGGCACTGTGGACATTTCGTCACCTCGACATTATGTGGACGAGAGCGGTGCCGCCGCACCCGCCGACGTTGTGGGTGAGGCCGACCTCTGCTCCCTCGACCTGGCGCTTTCCCGCCTCGCCCCGGAGCTGAAGAACCATCTCGTAAGCCTGCTTGATCCCGGTGGCGCCCACAGGATGGCCACAGGCCTTGAGGCCTCCTGAGGTGTTGATCGGGATCTTCCCCCCGATCCAGGTTAGCCCCTCCTCGGCGGCCCTGCCGCCCTCGCCCTTCTCGACGAACCCCAGATCCTCTATGGCCACGATCTCCCCTATCGTGAAGGCGTCGTGAACCTCGGCGAAGTCGACGTCTTTCGGCTCGAGCCTCGCCTGGCCGAAGGCCTTCTTCGCGGCATAGACCGATGCGTCGAGGGTCGTTATGTCCCTTCGATCGTGGAGGGCGAGGGTGTCGCTCGCCTGGGCCGTCGCCAGGATCTTGATGGGAGCGTCGGAGTACTTTTGGGCCTCTTCCGTCGGAGCCAGGACCAAGGCCGCAGCACCGTCGGTTATCGGCGAGCAGTCCAGGACCCGGAGCGGGTCGGCGACGAGCGGGGATCTCATGACCTTCTCGACTGTGATCTCCATCTGGTACTGGGATATCGGGTTCATGCACCCGTTGTGATGGTTTTTCACAGCCACCGCAGCGAGCTCTTCTCTTGATGTCCCGTAGCGGTGCATGTGGAGCCTTGCGATCATGGCGTAAAGGGCCGGAAATGTCGCGCCAAAAAAGCACTCCCATTCCCGGTCGGCGGCGGCTGCCAGAGCATCGGCGGCTACGCCCCCGGTAACGTCGGTCATCTTCTCGACTCCGGCGGCGATGACGACATCGGAATAGCCGCTGGCCACCGCCAGAACGGCCTGCCTCAGGGCGAGCCCCCCCGAGGCGCAGGCGGCCTCGACCCGAGTGCTGGGGACGTGAAGCCTTGAGAGGCCAGCACAGTCGGATATCAGGGCGCCGATGTGCTCTTGCTCCACGAACCGGCCGCCGCTCATGTTTCCGACGTAGAGGCCGTCTATCTCCTCGCCGCTGACGCTCGCGTCCTCGATGGCCATGATGCCGGTCTCCACCACCAGGTCGCGGAGAGAATCGTCCCACCGCTCCCCGAACCTCGTGCAGCCAGCTCCGATAATCGATACAGATCTCATAATCTCACAGCCGCAGTTTTCCCTTGTGCTTGGCGTAAACCGCGTAATCCAGGTACTGGACGTTCTTGAAGTAGTCCCTGACCTTGGGGGCGCGATCCCGGATGTCCTCTATCCCGTCACAGATCCTTATGCTGAAGGCGTCGCTTCCAGCCCCCGACCCAAAGCTCGCAAGAAATATCCTCTCCCCCGGTCGGGCGACGTCCAAGGTCGCGGCAAGGCCTATGAGGCTCGAACCCGAGTAGGTGTTTCCTATCCAGGGGACGACGAGCCCTGGCTCGATCTGATCTCTCGAAAATCCGAGCTGGCCGGCCACCCTCACGGGAAACTTGCCGTTGGGCTGGTGGAAGACGGCGTAATCGTAATCCTCGGGTATGGTCTTCATCTTCTTCATCAGGCCCCGAGTGGCGCTGGTGACGTGCTTGAAGTAGCCAGGCTCGCCGGTGAACCTGCCTCCATGTTCCGGGTAGGGCATGCCTTCACGCCTCCAGAAGTCCGGTGTGTCGGTGGTGAAGGAGTAGAAGCCTTCGATCTCGGCCGCCAGGTTCTCGCGGCCGATCACGTAGGCGGCGGCTCCTGCCGCGGCGGTGTACTCGAGGGCGTCTCCGGGCGCGCCCTGGCTGGTGTCGGTGCCTATCGCAAGGCCCAGGTCGATCAGGTTCGCGGTCACAAGGCCCAGGCACGCCTGCACCGCCGCGGTCCCTGCCTTGCAGGCGAACTCAAAATCCGCTGCCGTGAGCTCGTGGTTGACGCAGATGGCTTCACCGACGATCGTTCCCGTCGGCTTCACGGCGTAAGGATGGCTCTCGGACCCGGTGTAGATCGCCCCGATCCTGGCCGGATCAACGCAAGCTCGCTTGACGGCGTTTCTCGCAGCCTCGACGGCGATCGTCACAGCGTCCTCGTCGGCATCTGGAACGGATTTCTCGAAGACGTTCAGGTTTTGGGCCATGTCCTCCCTCTCGCCCCAGACCCTGGCGATCTCCTCGGCCCGTATCCTGTACTTGGGTATGTAGACTCCGTAGCTCACTATTCCCGCGGGCAAAGTATCACCTGTGATTTAGATTGGTTACGAGATCCTCGGCCGACATGGAGGTGGCGAGAAGAGGTATTCTCTCCAGCTCTGCGATCCTCCTGGCCACACCGTCCACCTCGGAGGGGGCGATCCCCTGGAGGATCACGGCACCGGGTTTGAGGTGGCTGACCCTCACCGCCACCATCGGCGACCTGCCGGTGGAGATGCCGGTGAATATCAAGGCCCGCGCGGTACTCCTGCCGTATATTTTGTGAAATTGATCGGGAAGAAGCTCCAAAATCGCCTTCAAACTGTCGATGATGGTATAACCGTAAATGTGGACGTCGATGTCCCCGCAAACGACGCAGGCATCGATAAGATCCACGAATTTTGATAGTGAAACAGGCTCATGGTATTCGCATATGCAGCATATCCGTCCGAAGCTTCCTCCGTCGGTGAGCATGGTGCTGTAAGTCCGGGTGGTGCTACTGCCCCGAAATTCGTCGATGGTCAGCAGGGCGCCGATGATCTTGCTGACGATCAGTATGCCGGGGGATCTTCGTCTACCGCTTTCGTAATCGCTTATCACGGAGGGCGAAATTCCCAGATGGTTGGAGAGCTCGGTCTGGGTGATGCCGAAATTTCTCCGCCACTTTTTCAGAGTTTCGCCGGGACTCTGTGATAAAGTTATCTCACCAGCCATCTTTTCTGCGAGCAATCCTCGAATATCAGAGATATCCCCCCCAGCCGACATGGGACTGAGACAGGCCTGCTTAGAATATAAAGTTAACGAAGAGGATTTCGTCATCTGACGTGGGCAGTCGACTGGCTATAAAATGAGATGCGCCGACCGGGATTCGAACCCGGGTTTTGGGCTTGCTTCGCGAGATATGCCGCTTGGAAGGCCCAAGTCATAACCACTAGACCATCGGCGCTCACACCCACCACCGCCTCGTTGAACTTAACGTTTTCGATCCGACGAGGCTCTACCATCCGCCGGGACGCGGATCATTCCCACCCCCTCAGACGGGATCTCAATCGGGCGCCATCGGATCTGAAGAGGTCGGAAGATGGCGATAACCATCTTCAGCCCGATATTTCTCCCAAACCGGATCGCCCGCGACGGCGGTTAGATAGCTTGATATATCGGGGGTATCTGAGGTGTCCGGAGGTGAGGAGTTTTCCCCGGAGGGAACGAGATCTTGAATCCGCTCATAATCGCGATATGGCTGATGCTGCCCGCCTACCTGCCCAACAACTTCGCAGTCTTCTTCGGTGGCGGAATGCCTCTGGATTTCGGCAAAAACTTCCTGGATGGGCGCCGCATCCTCGGCAACGGCAAGACCTTCCGGGGAACGATCATGGGCGCCTTGGGCGGGGTGGCAATGGGCCTGGTTCTCGACTTTGTCGCATCCTCAAGGCCGGATCTTGGCCTTCCCGACTTTGGCTCTGGATATGAGCTGATCCTGGTCCTTTTTGGCCTCTCCCTCGGGGCGATGGCTGGAGACGTCGTCGCCAGCTTCTTCAAGCGGAGGATGGGGATGAAGCGGGGCGCATCTCTCTTCCTCGTCGACCAGCTCGACTTCGTCATAGGAAGCTGGGCCCTCACGCTTCTTCTTGCGCCCCAGTGGTTTTCCGAGAACTTCACCTCGGAGATCATATTCATCGTGCTTATCGTAACGCCCGTGCTGCACAGGGCGACCAACATAATAGGATACAAGATCAAGGCCAAGAAGGAGCCCTGGTGAGGCCGATAGGCAGGTTTCGGGGCAGAATCAAGGGGAATTAAGCGGAGGAGATGGCGCTGAAAAGCTGACCAATCGCTTTTTCTCGATAATCTCCGGCCGTTCCGGTGGAGAATCGTCAGAAAGGGGCTCGAATAGGTGTTTTTTATATTTCAAGCTTTGATTTCTCCATTTTGGGCCATTTAGATCCCCCAAACCCCTGACAAAAAACGAAAATGGGGGGTACATTCCCATTTCGAAAGCTTTATAAGTCCAGTAACCGATAGTCAGTACGTTACTGGCCAAATTTTTCATAGATTACTATGATTTGGCAAGAATGAAAAAGGAGGAGAGCAAATGGACATGGTTAGCATGGGGCTCCTAGCTGCTATGGGCGCCCTTGCGACAGTAGCCGGTGCAAGCGAGGACTTAGAGTCCGATGTGGGTTCTCAGAGCAACCCGAACTCACAAGTCCAGTTGGCTGCTCAGGTGGGTCACCCCCACCGAATCTACAACAAAGCCATTTCTGGAGAGCCACCATCGAACGCTCTTTACGCCGCACTTGCCGCAGTTACAGCTAGTGTCTTAATGTCCGGGTATGGTATGAACGCGTTCTTCGCTATCGCCATTGGCGCGGTCGTTGCTGCAATATTTAACGGCATCTATTCCACAACTGCCTATTTGGGAAGAAACACTAGCCAGGCGCGATTCAACCAGTACGTCTACCTGGACGTTCTGCGCACTCACACTACCACCATAATGGCACATGCGTACATCACTGCCTTCTGCGTTGTCACCATCTCCTACATCATGACAGCACCTTGGCTTCCGATTCAGCACCCATTCCCAATGCCTCTTGTGGCCTTCATCTGGGGACTTGCCATCGGCGCCATAGGGTCGTCTACCGGTGATGTTCACTATGGAGCAGAGAGGGAGTTCCAGGCCTATCCTTTCGGAGCCGGGCTGAACGCCGCAAACTCTGGAGACATCGTCACCAAGGCTGAGGCAGGCCTGCGAAGCTCCATCGACAACGCCTGGTTCTGCGCCAGGTTCGGAGGTCCCGCCACTGGAATGGCCTTTGGACTTACCGTCTTCCTGGACAACTGGCGAACCACCATCTTCGATCCGGCCACCCAAGGATGGCTTGCGATCGCTACCGGAATAGTGATCGTCATTCTGTTCAACATCTACAACAGAATACTGGAGATCAGAGCGAAAAAGAGGTACGGGCCCTATCCCGAATACGTGGGGGATATTGAGGCATGATGGCATTTGACGCAAACATGGTACTGTACATAATCGAGATCGTTATCGGTGGGCTTCTCGTGGGCGTCGGCGTCCACTTCGTGCCTGTCGGTGGCGCTCCAGCCGCCATGGCCCAGGCCACTGGTGTGGGAACGGGCACTGTGCAGCTGGCAGCAGGATCAGGTCTCACCGGCCTGTTGAGCGCCGGCCTGATGATGAGCGTCACGGATAACATCGCTCTGATCGTGGTAAGTGGTGCTGTGGGCGCCATGATCATGATGGACGCCACCATGATCGTGGGCAACTGGGTCTACATCTACGGAGTCGGCGTGCCGCCGTGCTCTGCCAAGGTCGACTACGACCCCATAACGAAGGAACCCCAGCCCCCCTACATCTCCCAGGGAACTGTAGGTCACGGCATACCAACCGTCAGCTACGTGAGCGGGACCATCGGAGGTCTCCTCGGCGGCGCTGGTGGGTCCCTGATATACTACGCCCTGATGAGCATCAACCAGAACCCTGGCCTCTCCGGCTTCTTCGCCATCGGGATATTCGTGGTGAACGCCGTAATCGCATCCTACAACATCCAGGGTACCATCGAGGGCTTCCACGACCCCAAGTTCAAGCGCGTTCCCCGTGCTGTTCAGGCTTGTCTTGTTGCATCGCTGATCATCGGGATATTCGCTGTATTGATCACTGGAGGTGCCTGATATGAGCGTTGCAGCAGGTGGAGGAGAAGCAAAGATCGACAAGACCAAGCTCATGATGTACGGTCTTGGCGGCGGAGTTTTGGGAATATACCTGACACACGTTCTGAACACCATAACCGGATCCGGCTACTTCTCGTTCCTGGCGGGCCTGGGCGTCATCGCCGCAGTGGTGATGGGCTCTGACGCTGTGAGGAGAGTCTGCGCCTACGGTATCGGCACGGGCGTTCCCTCCATCGGCCTGATGGCCATGGGAATGGGCCTGGTCGCGGCCATGTTCGGCCTATCCATCGGCGGCGTTGCTGGCCCCATAATCGGGATCGCCATCGCCATGGGATTCGGGTATTTCGTGGGCGTTCTTGCCAACAAGATCATCAAGATGAACATCCCAGTAATGGAGGAGACTCTGATGACCCTTGGAGGCGCTGGAGCGATAGTCCTGATCGGCCTATCCGTTGTCGTATCCGGAGAGATCAGCTATCCGCTCATCCTCAGTTCGGTCGTCGATACTGGATACATAGCGATCCTCTTTATCGCCGGAACACTGGCCATATTGCACCCCTTCAACGCCAACCTGGGACCAGACGAGACCCAGGACAGGACCCTGGTGCACACCATCTCCACTGGAGCTCTGGCCATGTTCGCCGCGGGCTTAGCGTCTCTTGCAACCATAGGCGGCGCCGGATTCCTGACGGTGATCATCGCCGTGATCATCTGGATCAAAGCCTTCATGTGGTACTTCCAGCTGGTCAAGAGGGACTCTTCGGGCGTGGTTGGGACCGGTCTTCTGCCAGAGGGAGGTCTATAGATGGGAATCGTTAGAGCTACTCCCGCCGATCTGCATTTGATCTTCGATTCGCTCGAAGGGATGATCGCAGAGGAGAGGGATGACGTCGTTCAGTTCGCTCTGGACCCGATAATGGCCCAGATCGATGATATCAACAAGGCTGCCAACGACCTTGTGAACTCGCTTGACCCCAGCACGCCCCTTCTCAGCTCTTACAAGGGCAGAGAGGGCGCAAGCTACATGGCTGGCATTTACACCAACATATGGTACGGGTTCGTAATCGGCCTCGTCGTCGCCTTCGTGTACTTACTCTCCCAAGGAGGTGTGTTCTGAATGGCCAACAAAGTGGCTACTTCTGACCCCTGGCCCTTTCTCACCGGCGAGTACGAGGTAGGAAACCCCGAGAGCCCGGTGGCCGTTGCGACCTGTGGGTCTCATATGAACAACGCACCTTTCCTCGATGCGGGCGCGGCCCTAGCGGGCCCCGTCAAGACCGAGAACATCGGCATCGAGAAGATGGTGGCCAACATAATCTCCAACCCCAACATCAGGTTCCTGATCATAACCGGGATGGAGGTCAAGGGTCACATCACGGGCCAGGCGATCGAGGCCTTCACAGCAAACGGGATCGATCAGGAAGGGAGGATCATCGGAGCTATTGGGGCCATCCCCTTCATCCAGAACCTGACCCCCGAAGCCATTGAAAGGTACAAGGAGCAGGTCGAGTCGATCAACATATTAGACACCGAGGATACCGGCACCATCGTCTCCAAGATAAAGGAGTGCATCTCCAAGGATCCGGGCGCCCTCGACGTGGAGCCCATGATCGTGGAGATCTCCGAAGGAGGAGCGGAAGAAGAGGCGCACGGACTGCGTCCCATGGCATCGGAGATCGCCAACATCCGAGCGAGGATGAGGCAGATCGAGGCTGCGATAACCAACATGGGAATCCAGAACAAGTATGCCGCTGGCATCTACGCCGGAAAGATCGAGGGCGTCGCAGCGGGGCTCACCATCGTTCTGGCCCTCTTCGGGTTAATCCTCAAGATGGGAGGGATGTGAGATGGCAGACGAGGAGATCAAGACTGAAGAGGTCGTAGAAGAGGCGGTAGAAGAGGTCACAGAAGAGGTTTTTGAAGAGAAACCGATAACTGCCGACATACCCTATGGAAAGGGTCTGCCCACCGTGTTGATGCCCTTCATGGGACCCTTCGACGAGATCACCGGGAGCATCGAGTACAAGGCGCAGCTTTTGGCCAGAGATCAGAAGCTGAGCTCTGGCGTGAACGCCGCAATGCCCATCGGAGCCGTGGTCGGCTTCATCTTCGCGCTTCTGATGGTTCTCGTGCCAGTCTTCTTTATGACCTGAGGTGATACAGTCATGGCTCAAGATAATCGAGAGGTAGTACCCAGCGTCGTAGTAGACCAGGAGCAGTACAGACAGGTCCTGGATAAGCTGGCCGAGATAGATGAGAAGATAGAGTTCGTGAGCGCGGAGATTGCCCAGAGACAGGGCAAGAAGCTCGGCAGAGATATCGGCATCCTCTACGGAGTCTGTGGAGGGTTAATATTAGTGCTGGCATATTATTTGCTGGCGGTTGCGTGAGGGTTTGATATGTTCAAATTTGACAAGAAGCAAGAGGTATTCGAGTTCGGCAAGATCAAGGTGGGAGGTCAGCCCGGAGAGTACCCCACGGTCTGCATCGGCACGATGTTCTATTCCCGGCACAAGATCGTGACCGATGAGGACAAGGGGCTCTTCGACGTGGCTGCCGCGGAGAAGCTGTGGAAAGACCTGGAAGAGATGAGCGACACCACTGGTAACCCCTGTTTCAACCAGATCGTCGCCGAGACCGACGAGGCTATGACCAAGTACCTGGACTGGTTCGTCGATATATCCGACGCGCCCTTCCTGGTGGACTCAAGCGCTCCCAGCGTTAGGGGTTTCGGCGTCAAGTACGCCACCGAGATTGGTGTTGCCGACAGGGCGATCCACAACTCGATCAACGCCAGCATCACCCCTGAGGAGTTCCAGGCCGTCAAGGAGAGCGATCTCGACGCCGCGATCGTTCTCGCCTTCAATGCCCTCGACGGCACCACCAAGGGCAAGATGGACGTTCTGACGATGGCTGCGGGCGGCGCAGAGAAGGGAATGCTGGATTATGCGGCAGAGGCAGGGATCACAAGGCCCCTCATCGACGTCGCCGCCATGCCCCTGGGCAGCGGCTCCGGCGCCACCATCAGGGCGGGGATAGCAGTCAAGGCGATCCTGGGCCTTCCCGTGGGCGCAGGCTACCACAACGGCGCGTCCGCCTGGGACTGGATGAAGAAGTACAAGAAGGTCAACAAAGCAGCCTTCGCTCCGGTGGACATCGGATCGAACCTCGTGGCTGGAATCATGGGCGCTGACTATTACCTTTTCGGCCCCATTGAGAACGCCCCGATCGTCTTCCCGGCCGCTGCCATGGTCGACATCATGTGCGCAGAGAGCGCAAAAGAGCTCGGCCTGGAAGTGCTGGACCCGAACCACCCGATCAACAAGCTGCTCTAAACCCCCCCTTTTTTCTTTTTTTCTTTTTTGGAGAGATCTTCTTGCCGTTTAGAGTGGAGATCAGGGCGGCCTTTGGGAACGCCCGTTTCAAGTGCCAACGCTGTGGATCCTGCTGCCATCACCGCCGTCCCGACGAGTTCGACGACCTTGTCCCTCCCGAGAGGCAGGCAGAGTTCTGGCAGAAAAGTAACCTGATCTATCTCACCGGAAAGGATATCGACAAGATCAGCAAAAAGACGGGATTAAATCCAGATGAGTTCGTCGACACCCTCTACGAGGAGAAGAAAGGGAGCGTCAGAATCGAGGATGAGGGAAGGAAGGTGATCCTCGACCTTCCGGTGATGAAGTCCAAGGACTCAGACGGAACCTGCGTTTTTTACAAGGAGGGAAAGGGCTGTACCATCTACTCCCTGCGCCCCACCGCTTGCCGGCTATTTCCCTTCGTGGTGGTCGAGAAGTCAGGCCCTCAGGGGGGCATCCTTCTCGAGATAAAGTACAACCCCACCTGTCCGGGGATGGGAAAGGGAAAGGAGCCCGACCGAAGGAAGCTTGAGAAGCTCGTCCTCGATCAGTTCACTGAGAGGATGGAGGCGATAGGCCCCCGCGTCCAGAGGCTCAGGATGGAGGGGAAGATCCTGCCCGACGCTGCGATCTACAGGACTATGCCTGGGAAGAGGAGAAGGGACGAGTGACCGCACGTTGGTTTTTTTAGTACGATTAAAATAAATTGATGATGGGGCTAGAAGACGATAGTCCAGCCCTGTCTTGAAGCATCCTTTTTCGTATAATTTACGCCATCCACCTTCAGCCCCTTTTTGTCCAGCAGGCTGATGATCCCGCCCCGGTTGGACAAGACCACGTCTTCGCCTGAGAGGTCGACTTTGTGGACGTCGCCCGCTTCGAGGCTGCCTATCAGAGAGGCCTTGTTCTTGTTTTTGTCGGCAAGGGCCCATCCGGTTAAGTCGATCGGTTCAGGCGTCGTATTGAGGAGGAGGACGCTCTCAAGGCCGCGATCCCGACCTTTCGGGTTTGCGAGGGCTGCAATGATGCGCACGCTCTTATCTCCCGTGGCTGGAGAGGCATCGATACAGTGGCCTGTAGAGTCGTCGGTATGGAAGCACTGGGACTGAAAGGCCAGAAATATGGCGACCCATCTATCTTCATCGGGGAGATGGATTATCAGGCCGCCGTCCTGGTAGACGCCGTCGTCCTCTTTCCAGGTCTCAAAGTTTCCCTGGTTCATGTGAATGTCGTGAATGCCGCACCCGGGTCTGAAGCCGAAGTATTTGTCGCGCTCATTTTCCGGCCCCCACTTCTGGCCGAAGGCGTAGACGGCGCTCTTCTCCATCCCGATCGCCTTGGCGATGTATTTATGGATCAGCTCGTTCAGGTCGTTTTCGGGACCGGGAACGTCATGAGGAAGGGGCCTCATTCCGGAGGCGTCGAAGATGTTTGCCCTGATGTAATCGAGGGACATTCCGCCCGGTTTTGATTCCAGGTCGATAAAACCGAAGGGCAAAACCATCAGCTCTTCGATCATCGGGTGATCGAAATCTTCGTCCAAATAATATAGCAGCTCAGATGGCGCAACGTTTGATTTGATGTTTACCGCAATTCGATGCCTCAATTCGTCGTCCACGACCAGCACATGAAAGTGAGGGTTCTGTCCGACCCCGTTTTTGCTGTCGATCGCTTTTCCCTTCAGCAGACCATATCCTTTGAGCGGCATAGCAAAACCTCAGCCCTAAAAATAGTTTATGAGAATTAAAAACTTTCCGTGCGATGCGCCTTTTTGAAAACTGGCCGCAAACTTTGAGATCTTCGGGAAAGATGAAGATGCTGATCCTGCCGACCACTTAAAATCTCGTCTACAAGATCCCCGTCTTAAACGGCCGGCATCTCAGCGTCCAGATCAGCTTTTCTCCAGATTCTCCAGATACCGCTCGATCCTGTCGAGCCCCTCGGCGATCCTCTCCAGGGAGTTGGCGTAGGAGAACCGCAGGTACCCCTCGCCGTTCTCGCCGAAGTCGACGCCCGGGGTCACGCCGACGTGGGCGTTTTCCAGGATGTCAAAGGCGAGGTTGTACGAGTCGCCCGATAGGTGCTTGGCGTTGACGAAGACGTAGAAGGCGCCCGTGGGCTCCACGACGATCCCAAAGCCCAATTCCTTCAGCCGTTTGATCATGAACCGCCGACGTTCATCGTAGATCGCCCTCATCCGGGCGACGTCCTCGGCGGTCTCCCGGAGGGCTGCGATCCCCGCTCTCTGGACCGCGGAGTTGGCGCAGATGAAGAGGTTCTGCTGCATCTTCTGGATCGGCCTTATGAATTCGGGCGGCGCGATCAGGTAGCCGAGGCGCAGGCCCGTCATGGCGTAGAGCTTGGAAAAGCCGTTCAGAACGATGGCGTCGTCGGTGAACTCCAGGATCGAGTGCTCCCTTCCCTCATAGACGAGGCCGTGATAGATCTCGTCAGAGATCACCCGTGGCGAGAGGTCGGCGATCGCCCGCATCCTCTCCTCCGAGAGGACGTTTCCCGTCGGGTTTGACGGCGAGTTGATGACCACCGCCCGAGTCCGATCAGTGATCCGCGAAGCGATCGCCCCCGCCGAGAGCTGGAAGCCGTCCTCCTCGCTGACTGGGACGGGGACTGGGACGCCGCCAGCGAACCTGATGAAGTTCGGGTAGCAGGCGTAGCCGGGGTCGGAGATGATCACCTCGTCGCCCGCCTCCAGGAGCGCCGCGAAGACGAGCATCATGGCGGGAGAGGTCCCCGAGCCGACGACGATCCGACCAGGCTCGATCGTGACGCCGTACCGTTTGGCGTAGTGCTCGGCGATCGCCTCCCGGAGCTCGGGGTCGCCGAGGCTGTGGGTGTAGTGGGTGTGGCCTTGCGCGATGGCCCTTTTCACCGCCTCGCAAACCGGGGCCGGGAGGTCGAAGTCTGGCTCGCCCACCTCCAGGTGGACGACGTCGATCCCCTGTTTCTCCATCGCCCTGGCGCGCTCCAGAACGTCCATCACCAAAAAGGGGGTCATCTCCTCTGCTCGTCTCGAGATCATGTCGTGGGGCTCCTGATTGTGGTATCTTGGTTAATACGGGTTATTTTTCGAATATCGTTTGGCTTTTAGCATCTCTATGTTCGGTACTCATCTCGAATTCAATCGTGCCCATTTTGAATCTCGTCAATTGGTTGAATAAGAGTACAAATGCCATTAAAGCAATTAAAAATGTAGATTGACTTACAAATAAAGTATCTGAAAGCCTAGAAATCCAAAACAAATAAAATGATAATATGATATAGCCAAGTACCCCACTTGCAAATATTTTCTGGATGGCTGAGATTTCTGGCAGATCTGCTCTTTTCTCAATTACTCTAAGGTTGCGAATTGCTTTTACATTTAACGGATCAAGTTCTGCGGCTTTTTTAAATTCTATTTTTGCATCATTATATCGACCCAATTTTGCATATACCCATCCGAGGTTATTATGAATCTCAGATTTTGTAGGGTTTTTTATTTTAAAATGAATACCCCGCAGCTTGCTGCGGTTGGGATGGTCACAAAAC